>DATHXZ010000205.1:0-7590 GCA_035459405.1 Chthoniobacterales bacterium | reverse complement strand
CACCGACATTCAGGTCGCGCTTCACCATCTCTTCGAGCACGTATCGATCGCCGACCTTCGTCCGCAGCACCTTGCCGCCGACTGGGGCTAGCGCTTCATCGAGGCCAAGATTGCTCATCACTGTGGCGACGAGGGTGTTCTGGCGGAGCCGACCTTCGCGCAGCATTTCGGTTGCGGCGATCGCGAGGATCTCGTCCCCGTCCACGAGCTCGCCGTTCTCGTCGCAAAGCAGGACGCGATCCGCATCGCCGTCATGCGTGATGCCGACGTGCGCGCCGCTCTCCTTAACGATGCGCCGGATCTCTTCCGGATGCGTGCTGCCGCACTCAGCGTTGATGTTGGTCCCGTTGGGCGTGTTATGGGCCACCGTCAGGTCCGCGCCGAGCTCACGCAGGATGCAGGGCGTCGACTTGTAGGAAGCTCCGTTCGCCACATCGACCGCGATGTGCATTTTCTCGAGCGACATCCCGCGCGGGAAACTTGCCTTCGCGAATT
This sequence comes from Chthoniobacterales bacterium, assembly GCA_035459405.1. Classification (GTDB taxonomy): domain Bacteria; phylum Verrucomicrobiota; class Verrucomicrobiia; order Chthoniobacterales; family UBA10450; genus JACCTI01. The sequence goes on along the minus strand of DATHXZ010000205.1, from coordinate 7,095 downwards.
CGACATAACGTCCGAGCGCATCATCGATACGCGTCGCGCGTCCAATTTTGCCAGCAGTAGGACGCACCGAATCGATCGCCCCGCTGAACACCAGCTGCTCGATCTGCTGTTCGACGGCGTCGTCGAGCTTGTAGCCGTCGTGGCGGAAAAACTTGATGCCGTTGTCTTCGTAGGCGTTGTGCGACGCGGAGAGCACGATGCCTGCGTCCGCGCGCAATGAACGCGTGATGTATGCGACGCCAGGCGTCGGTAAAGGTCCGATCACCAGCACATCGACGCCGAGCGAGGTGATGCCTGCGACGAGCGCGTTCTCGAGCATGTAGCCGGAGAGCCGCGTGTCCTTGCCGAGCACTATTTTCGGTCGTGCGCCGGCGGGGAGCGTCCGCGGATTTAGCTGCGTGAAGACATGTGCAGCCGCGCGGCCGAGCTTGAGCGCGGTCTCCGCCGTGACGGGCTCGACGTTCGCAACGCCGCGAACCCCGTCGGTTCCGAAGAGTTTGTTTACCTGCGCCATCTTGTGATTGAAACGCCCGGCAGGCTGTTCGTAAACCGGAAAACAGTCTCGTCTGCGCCGCAGCGCGCACTCAGCTGGCGTGCGCGCGATCTCGCAGGCCTTGCAGCAACTGCCGTGTCACAGGACCAGGCCGGCCATTGCCGATCGGCCGTTCGTCTACTCCGACGATTGGCGCGACCTCGCGCGTCGTGCTGGTCAGGAATGCTTCATCGGCACCAAACAAATCGTCATCGCGCAGCACCTGCTCGCGTATGTCGATGCCGAGCTCGCGCCCAACGCTGAAGAGGAACTCGCGCGTGATTCCCGGAAGGAGTCCGCAGTCGAGCGGCGGGGTGACCGCGGCGCCGTTCTTCACGATGAACAGGTTCGCCGTCGCGCATTCGGTTAGCTCGCCGCGATAGTTGCGCATCACCGGCTCGAACGCGCCGCGCCTGAACGCCTCCTGCGCGGCGAGCGCGGAATTCATCAGATTGTTGCTCTTGATCATCGGGTTCACCGACTGCGGGTGATTGCGGATGATGTCGACGAGCACAACCTTCACGCCGTTTTCGTAAACTTCCGGCGCTGGCGGAATCAGCGATTTCACGATGATGACGCACGACGGCTCCGGAGTGGCTTTGAGGTTGTAGGTCAACTCACCGATGCCGCGCGTGACAAGCAATCGCACGTACGCCGACATGCCGCCGAGCTCTGCCGCAGCGATGGTCTCTGCGATGCGGGCGGCGAGTTCGTCGTCGGTGAACGGGATCGCGAGCTCGATCAGCCGTGCCGAGTTCCGCAGCCTGCGCATGTGGCGGTCGTAGAGGAACAGTCGGTCGTTATAGGTCCGGAGCGTTTCGTAGACGCCTTCGCCGTAAACGAAGCCGTGATCGAAGACGGAGATCACCGCCTCGCGCTCCCCGGAGATCCGGCCGTTTACGTTGACGGTCGCTCCCACGGCTAACTTCCGCCTTTCCGTTCGCCAAGTCTGCGCGCCGGCACACCACCCCAGATCTCATACGGCGGAACGTCGCTCGTCACCACCGCACCGGCTGCAACGATCGCGCCGCGGCCGACCCGAACGCCTTTCAGCACAACAACGTTCACTCCGAGCCAGACATCCTCCTCCAGAACGATCTCGGCCTCCGCCCCGGCGATCTGCTCGCGCATCGGAATCGCGCCGCGTTCGGTGCCGTGGTCGTGGTCGATGAACTTGCATCCGGAAGCGATGAGGCACTCCGCGCCAATCTCCAGCCGTCGCCGCACATTGAACTCACACCCGAACCCGATGAAGACACGATCGCGCACGACGATCGTGGGACCCGGCGCCCAGATGCCGTCGTACTTGAAGTAGATGTCGTGCTCGAGTGTGCAGTTCGCGCCTAACGAGACCTGATGAGGCCAGGTGACATGAATCTTCGGCAGCAATGTTCCGCTCCCGATCTGCATCCCCTGCGCACGCCACCATGTCGTCCGCAGCACCGCGGCGAGGCGGCTGGCATTCGCACGCAACCGGAAGCTGGCGCGATCGGCCGTTTCGCTCATGAACGCAGCTGTTAATTCAGGTGCCGGGCGCGCGCTGGCGATCGTAGTTGCTGAAAAACACGCACTCGTTCTCCAGCCCGAGCAGCGTCGCCCATTTCAGTGGGAAGCGGTTCAAATCGAGGCTGCGCAGAATAACGCCGGCCCAGTCGCGGTATTCGCCTTTCAGGATATCGCTTAGCGTGTTCTGGCTGCGGCTGATTGGGGTCAGATACAGGCCGTTGACCGGCCCGCCGAGCACCCCGTAATCGCCGAATTCTGTCATTGCTTTGACTGTCTCCGGCAGCCATAGCGAGCGGCGGTCCGCATACCACGTAATTGCCCAGGGCATATCGGAGGCGATGATTTCCTCCGGCTTCATCCAGTCGTTCAAAACCGCGATGTACGGCGGCACGTACGGCGGCCAGCGCACGCCGGCTTTGTTCGACGGGATGATCATCGTGAACAACATGGGCAGCCCGCAGAGCACGAAGAGCAGGGTCAAAAAAGCGATCCTCGCGAGTCGGTTCCATTGGACGAGCAGGAACGCGAGCCCGTAGCAGGTCATCATCGGGATGAACAACATGTGCAGTTGGTTCGCCGCGACCCCTTGTTCTTCGTTGATGCCGTAACGGCCATGCCTGCCACGGCGCCGCCCCACATCGCGAGGATCAGCGCCGCAAGCCGCGCATCAAACAGCCGCGCCGCGGTGAGATACAGCAGAACGAGCGACGCGAGGAAGATGGCGATCGACATCGCCGCGATTGCCCTGTCGCCCCAGTAAACCACCTCGCGCGCGGTCATTTTCCAACCCGCTTTCACCAGCCGCACCGCGACAGCGTCAACGAGCGGCGGAAGCGGCGCATGGTAGGTGTCGTGCCACACGCGTTCGGCGGCATTTTTGCGGTTCGCTTGCAGCTGACCGAGAGCGCGCGGCCGCGCGACGTCGGTGCGCCACCACTGCCCGCTGGCGATGTTCCGACCGATCTGTCCCTGGTCGATCGGCTGCGAAGTGGCGAGCCCGCGGAACTCGTGAACCAGTAGAACACCGCAAGACCAGCCACGACGGCGACAGCAAGCGCGCGCCGGATCCAGACCGCGAGCCCGCCCTGCTCCAGCGTGTGGATGACGCGCTGGATGAAATCGGCGCTACCGGGCATACCTGTAACGGCGGTCTGCGACCGCCGATGCTGTCGCTGCGGATGCTATCCGCGGCGGCCGAGGACGGCGTCCTCGGCTACAACCGCGCTCATAGACCGCCGCGACAGGCGCAGCATCCCCGATCCTCGCGTTCATTCAGCTGACCCCGTCACATCCGCGGCCACTGCTTCAGTTTTGCCGGCGTTCATTTCGTTGATCTTGCGGTGCAACGTGCGGCGGCTGATGCCGAGTTTCTTCGTCGCTGCGGTGATGTTGCCGTTCGTCGTCGCGAGCGCCTGCATGATGAGCTTACGCTCCGTCTCGTGCAGGTCGAGCGGGCTCGCCTTTTCGCTGAACGCGCGCGAAGGGGTGACGCCGCCGGGCAATGTCGCACCTGCCGCGCGCCGCACATTCATCGGCAGCTCGCGCAGCGTTATCTTGGAGCCGCTCGCCATCACCACGCCGTGCTCGATCGCGGTGCGCAGCTCGCGCACGTTCCCGGGCCAATCGTAAGCGAGCAGCGTGTTCATTGCGTCCGCCGTGAGATCGAGCAACGGCTTCTCATTGACCTTACAGAAGTGGCGCAAAAAGCCGCGCACGAGAAGCGGAATGTCTTCTTTCCGCTCGCGCAATGGCGGCATCGTGATGTGGACGACGTTGAGACGGAAGTAGAGGTCCTCGCGGAATTTTCCTTCGCTGACCAGCTTCTCGAGGCTTTTGTTCGTCGCCGCGATCAGGCGGACGTCGGCCTTCAACGGCTGATTGCCGCCCACGCGCTCAAACGTTCGCTCTTCGCTGATCACGCGCAGCAACTTCACCTGCGTGCTCTGGTCGATCTCGCCGATCTCATCGAGAAATATGGTGCCGCCATTCGCCTGCTCGAAACGCCCGATGCGACGCTCGTGCGCGCCGGTAAATGCGCCGCGCTCGTGGCCGAACAATTCGCTCTCGAGCAGCGTCGGCGACAGCGCTGCGCAGTGCACGGTGACGAATTTCGCCTTGCTGCGACGGCTAAGGTTGTGAATCGCGTGGGCCGCGAGCTCTTTCCCGGTGCCGCTTTCGCCATCGATCAACACGTTAGCCGATGACGGCGCGACCTGCCGGATCACATCAAGCACTTCGCGAAGCGCCGCCGATTCACCGATCACATTGTCGAGGCCGTACCGCTCGTCGACCTGCTGCTTCAGCGTGCGGTTTTCCTGCTCGATGTTTCGGCTGCGCAATGCACGCGCGACGAGCATCTCCACTTTGTCGAGATTGAGCGGCTTGGTGACGAAATCGTACGCGCCGCGTTTCATCGCCTCGACCGCCGTGTCGACGGAGCCGTAGGCGGTCATCATGATGCAGATCGGCGGGTGCGGGAGTTTCAGGGCGCGCTCGATCAACGCCATGCCATCATCGCCCGCGAGCCGCAGATCGGTAATCATGATATCGATCTGCTCGCGCTCGAGCACGCTCATCGCGCCGGCGATGTCTTCCGCGACGTACGTGTCGTAGTCGTCATCGAACAGCCGGCGCAGCCCATCGCGCGTGTGCTTCTCGTCGTCGACGATGAGGATCGTGGGCTGCATGTGTTGTGCAATTCTGGCGCAACCCGCGGATGACTCAATGTCGGATTAACTCGCGCGCGGGCCGTAGGCGTTGTCATCCTGAGCCGAGCAGACCGCGAAGGACCTCGCGCCCGAACGACGCGTCACACAAGCTAAATCCACGCGATGCCGCGTTCCGGGGAGCGCATCCTCCCTCCCACACAAATCACAGCCGATGAGGGGTCCTTCGCCGTCTACGCGACTCAGGATGACACGCGTGCGGCGGTCAATTAGTTCTCCTTCCCCCAGAGGAACGCATCCTCAAAGGTCACCCAAGCCGCGACGCGCTGGCGCAGCTGCAGGGACACCGCAGGCTCGCGTGTGGCGATGTCGATCTGTTCGTTAGGATCGGCGCCGAGGTCGAACAGCGACTCGCGTGCGCTGGTCACGTCGTAGAAGTACTTCCACTGTTCGTCGCGAACGCCGAAGATATCGCCGCCCGCCACCGCCATCAGGAACACACGATTCGGCCGCGCCGGATCGAACATGCTGTAGCCCTGCCATTCTCGTTCTGGCGGAACATTGAGCATGTCCGCGAGTGTCGGATTCAGATCAACGTGCCCGCCCAGCGTCGGAATGCGCTCGCCCATCGGGAATAGCCGCGGATTCCAGATCATCAGCGGCACGCGCACCTCTTCGTCGAAGACAGAGAACGCATGGCCGCGTTGTCCATGCGGATCGGCAAACGCTTCGCCGTGGTCGCCCGTGATGACGACGAGCGTGTCGTCTGCCATTCCGCGCTCGCGCAAGGCTGCAAACACTCGCCCAATTTGCGCATCGACTTCGCGCATCAGGTTCAAGTATCGCGTGAGATCTCGCGCGAACGGCGGCGGTGACTTGCCTTCGAACAACTCGACCACTGTCTCTCCCGGTCCGAGCAAATACGGATCGTGGGTTTGGTCCGTCCAACAGACGGCAAAGAATGGTCGCTCGCGATCCTCGTCGATCCACTGGATGAGTCGGTCGAACAGACAGCGGTCCGTCGTTCCCCAGGAGCTGAGCAATCCGCAGCCGAGACTGACCGCGCCTTCTACGATGTCGAATCCGCTGCGCCCCTCGAGTAGCCACCGCTGGTCGCCCCAATCCAGATCGCCACTCGTGAGGTAAGCGGTGCGAGCGCCGCGCTCACGCAACGCGGACGCCAGCGTGCCGGGTCGCGGCCGCGCGTTGTCAAGCAACGCCCAATGCCACGGCAGCCCGGGATAGACCGAGAAGTTGATCGGGCGGAACGAGGCGTAAGTGAAACTCGCGTGCGCGTAGAAGTTGTCGAAGACGAGGGCGTGACGCGACTCGGCCGTGAGATTCGGCATGAACTCATCCTCGTGCCCGTAGAGCCGCAGGTACTTCGTGCCGATCGACTCGAGCACGATCACAATTGTGTTGCGGGGGCGCGGGACATCGGGCGGCGCTTGGAAATGGCCGAGCTGCGTGATGTTGCGCGCGCCGAACGTGCGAAATTCGTCGACGTACTCAGGTGGGAAATCCTTCGGAAACTCCGGCCGCCTTGCTCTCGTTAGGCGGATGGCGGTGGTGCGAATCAGCTCGGCGTGAGGACTGAGCCAGACGTTGTGCCCCGTTTGGTACGGCCAGCCTTTCTGGAGCTGTGTGTAGCCGACGGCGACCCAAATCGCTGCGGCTCCGACAGCCCCTGAAATGAACCAGCGGCTTGGCGGCCAACGGCCCGCGAGGCACGCGAACAGCGGCGGCACGATTAGCAGCGCCGCCGTAAATGGCCATGTGATCCGCTCCGCGACGGACGAACGCACGGTCGCGGCGTTCCCGATCATCGTCAGCAGCTCGAACGTGAGCGGCCGCATGAAGTAGTGGAACACGCCGACGCCGACGATCCCGTACACGGCAAATGCGGTGAAGAGCGCGATAAACAAGCCGCGGATAATTGCCGCCGCGCGGCTATTTCGCCTAACGAGCAACACGATCACATCGCCGATCGCGCCACAGCAAAGCGCGAAGAGCACATCGGTCCAGGAGGACTTCGCTAGCGTCAGAAGGCCGGGCGCGATCCCGCGCTCCCACGCATCCGTCCAGGAGAAAGCCTTCGCGACTATGAGAACAAGCGCGAGCCAGCAGCTCCCGGTGATCAGCGATAACGGCGCGCGCCGTTGCCTCGGCAACACCTCAGACTCGTCGCTTCCATTGCCCACCGCGCTCCGTTGTAGCGGCGAGCACAGGCGCGGAAAAGCTTCCCGTCGGAGAACTGCGTGCGCCTTTAGCCGATGTAGACGACGACCTTATGGAACCCGGTCGCGCCGGACGTGAATGGCCGCTCCGGATCCCACGCCTGCAGCTCTCCGTCGCCGTTCGTCGCGCGCACGACGAGCGTGTAAGCCTCCG
>DATHXZ010000204.1:0-2293 GCA_035459405.1 Chthoniobacterales bacterium | reverse complement strand
GTGAGCGTTTGCGCGATCGCAGTGGGATGATGGCCGAAATCGTCGATCACCTTCACGCCGTTCTCTTCGCCGCGGACTTCCTGGCGCCGCGCGATGCCTTTGAAGGTCGACAACGCTTCTTTGATTTTAGCGACATCCGCGCCGTAGAAGCGCGCAGCCGTCACGGCCATCGCCGCGTTACGCACGTTGAACTCGCCGATCAGCGGCAGCTCATAGGTCTCGTCCCCGATAGTGAACCGGGAGCCTTCCGCCGAGTAGGCGACATCGCGGATCTGCTTCGCGCAGTTCGGCGAAAACCCGATCTCCTCGATCGGCGCATAGCATTCATCGGTCACGGCGAGGCAATTCGGATCGTCGCCATTTAAGAGCACCATCCCGTTCTGCGGCACGATGCGGAGCAGATGACGGAAGCTCTGCTTCACGTGCTCGAGGTCCTGAAAGATGTCCGCGTGATCGAACTCGATGTTGTTCACGATCAGCAGCTCGGGGAGGTACTCGATGAACTTTGACCGCTTATCGAAAAAAGCTGAATCGTATTCGTCGCCTTCGACCACGAAATGCTTCGCGTCGTTGAAGAGCGCGCCCTGCCCGAGATTCTTCGGGATGCCGCCAATGACGTAGCTCGGGTCAAAGCCCGCGCTTTTCATCAGCCACGTGAGCAATGCCGTCGTGGTGGTCTTTCCGTGCGTGCCCGTCACGACGAGATTGTGGCGTCCGTGCAGGAAAAAACGCCGCAGCACCGCCGGCAGAGACATGTAGTACAACTTTCGGTTCAGCACCGCTTCCACTTCCGGGTTGCCGCGCTTCATCGCATTGCCGATCACGATGATTTCCGCGTCGTGCGGGATGTTTTCGGCGCGGTAGCCGCAGTTCAACGGCACGCCCCGACTCTCGAGAAACGTCGACATCGGCGGGTAGATGCTCTCGTCCGATCCGGTGACCTTGAAGCCGCGGTCGCGCAGCGCCGCAGCGACGGATCCCATCGCCGTGCCGCAGATGCCGAGGAAGTGAAAATTGCGCGCTTCGTCCTTCACGCGGGTTCCTGTAAACTCGTGCCATCGGTTTGGCTACCGACAAGATTTCGCGTCCGCAATTGCCCTAATTTTGTCACGATCCGCCGCCTCGGGCGGCATTGACGCGCCGCGCGGCAGCCCTAGATTCCGACGTATGAAAAAACTCACCACGTTTGCAGTTGTGCTTGTGCTCTCAGCTTTCACAGCGATCGCGAGCAGCCAATTCCCGGATATCAGCCACGACGAGCTGAAGCAGGCGATGAACGAGAAGAAAGTCACGCTCATCGACGTGAACGGCTCCGAGAGCTACGCCAAGGGGCACATCCCCGGCGCGATCGACTTCACCGCGAATGAAGACAAGCTCGCGGCCAACCTGCCGAAAGATAAAGACGCCCTCGTCGTCGCCTATTGCGGCAACGAACGTTGCAAAGCCTACCAGCGCGCGGCGATCAAAGCCAAGGAGATGGGCTACACGAACGTGAAGCACTACTCGAAGGGCATCGCCGGTTGGAAGAGCGCGGGCGAGAAGACCGAGCCTGGCGCCTAACGACAGCTGACAGACAGATCACGAGAGCGGCCGACGCTGAATGCTCCGGCCGCTTTTCATGTACGACGCGCGTCTTTATCTCTCGTGAACACCTCCGCCCACACCTCGCTCGTACGCTTCCAGCTTTCGCGCACGTCCGGTGTCGAATGGCCGATCGCGCGCCAAGCACGGCGCTGACCGCCACCGGTACGGCTTTCCCCTTCACCTGCACGTGCGCGACACTGCGTAAGTGGAAATCCTCGCGGATCAGCTCGATAACCGATTCCCCGATTATGATCTGCTGCTTGTAGGTTCCGGTAAGAGCTTCCGCTCGCGAAGCGAGGTTCACTGAATCGCCGATCACGGTCAGGTCAGCGCGTGAGGAACCGATGTTCCCGCGATGGCTTCACCTCGGTCAATCCCGATACCGATGCCGAGCGGGACCGTTACACCTTCGGCGCGCGACCGCGTTCAGGTCATCCTACTCCTTCAGCATCGCGAGCCCGGCGCGCGCAGCCAGCTTCGCGTCGCCTGCGAGCCCGGCGCTCCGCGTCATTCCCCACACCGCCATCACGGCGTCGCCGATGAACTTGTCGAGTGTGCCTCCGTGCTTGAACACTGCATTCACGATGCCGTCGAGGTAATCGTTCGGGTGCGCCACCAGCCAGTCGGCGTCGGACTTTTCGGTCAGGTGGTGAAGCATGCATCGCCGTGCCGATCGCGCGGCAACGCTGTGCGGCCCAGCTTCGCTAAT
>DATHXZ010000203.1:0-2997 GCA_035459405.1 Chthoniobacterales bacterium | reverse complement strand
CAGCTCAGGATGAGTGCTGGGCGGGTGCGGGTCCCACAATCGGCTGCGTGCGAATTGCCGGCACGAGCCGCACTGGATACAACGCAGGTATGCGTGCTGCCACATTGTGCATCGTTCTCGCGCTGCTTGCGTTCGCTCGCCGGGCTTTTGCTGACCCGAAGGCGTACGACGTCGTGAAATACCGTGGCAAAGCGGATGGGCTGACGATCGCGTTTGGTTCCGCTGACGGGTATCCGGAGGCGAGTGAGGTCAGGACCAAGCAACGCCGGAGTGGCGAGAGCACGAGGTTCGTGCTGGCTGCGGGCGGCGAAATGCGCTTCGTCCCGGAGAAGAACCGCGCCGGCTACGAGGAAGTGACCCTCGAAATGAGCCCTGATGACGGCCCGGCGGAGAAAGTGCTGGGCGCCTATCGCGCGGGCGGGAAGACAATCCCGTTCAGGCTGACGAAGCAAGAGGAGTGAGCGGCACGCCAGTCGGCGTCGTAGAGACCGGAGAAGCACAGCACCGGTGCAGGAAAGTAACTCCCGCTCTGTCGGTGACGCGGCCGCCGGTGGCGTGTTCTTCGGTTCGATACGCAGGCGGCCGCCTTGAGCATTCGCGCGCCCACGCTCGTTCCAGCAACCTAGCTGCGCCCCGTCTATGTCGCAGATCCCCCAATCTGCTCCATTCGCTGACAGCTCCGGCGTGCCAGGGAGATAGCCGGGTAATTCTTAGCGTGACGTGCTGGCCGGAGAATGGGGCCCCGGCGGGGATGGTGATGACGACCGCCGTGGGAGCCCTTTGAAATACTGCAATGGGCCGCGCGAAAGCGCTGTGGGGCGGGTGCCAAGGCGCGACCAACGAGCATACCCGCATTGGTCGGTGGGGAGGGAGCAACGACGGCAGACGCCACACGGCGTTCTCGCCCGCAGGGTTGCGCTGCTTTTCGGCTTGGGCGGCGTTGCTCCTCAGTCACAAATCGCAGCGGATCTGCTCCTTCGTCGCGCCTTGCCCAAACCAAAAATCAGCAGCAACGCGACCCATCCCCAGTATTTCAACAGGCTCTTAGCTGCAGGGGCAGCAGTTCGTGGCGCTCAAGGCGGGCCCGACTTCCCCTTTACCAACGCCGTCTCGCTGGTGGTGAACTGCGAGTCGCAGGAGGCCGTTTGGCACGGGCGCCAAACTTCACGGCGGGAGTCGCCGAGATTGTGAGCGCGACCAGGGAAGCCGAGGAACGAGATTGGGAAATCGAGACATCGATCACCCCTGGGAGAAGCTCGCGGCCGATTGGGGGCGAGCAGATCCAGTGCGGTTGGCTGAAGGATCCATTTGGCCTGCCGCGGCAGATCGTGCCGAGGGAGGTATGGGAGTGGCTGAACGGCATGATCCCGCGCGCGTGCAGCGGGTCACGGCCGCGGTCTGGCAGATGGAGAAGCTCGACTTCGCCGAACTGGAACGCGCGGCGGTTGAGAGCTAGGCCGGCCCCGCGCGCGGGCGATACTCATCCCTGCGGGAATTGGGAATGTTTGCTTTCAAGCGTCGCACTCCGCAGAATTGTGCATGGCCGCCACCGACCCGCCCGCGATCGCGGATGCGCACTTGAACGAGGCGGAGTATCGCCTGCTCTGGGAGACGTCCACGGATGCGGTGGTGATCCTCGATCGCACGAGCACCATTCGTTATGCGAACCCGGCGGTGGCGGATGTTTTCGGTCATCGGCCGGAGGAGTTGATCGGCCAGAACATCACGCTGATTCAGCCGGAACGACTCCGCGAAGGGCATCGGCAGGGGCTCGGGCGCTACCTCGCAACCGGGACGAAGAAGCTGAACTGGCGCGCGACGGAGGCGATCGGACTTCATCGACACGGGCACGAGTTTCCGATCGAGATCGCGTTTAGTCACCTCTCGCGCGATGGCGAAGATCTCTTCGCGGCGTTCATCCGCGATATCTCCGATCGCATGCAGGCGGAGGCAGCGATTCGGGTCGGCCGCGCGCGGCTGGATCTGGTGCTCGAGGGAGCGAATGTGGGGCTGTGGTCGTGCCCGCTGCCGTTCGGCCGGCTGGAATGGGACACCCGCGTGAAACGGCATTTCTGGTTGGTCGCAGATGCGGAAGTGACGATCGATCTTTTCTTCGACCGATTGGATGCCGACGATCGCGAGCGGGTGCGCGGCGAAATCGCGGCGGCGATCGAGGGCCGCAGCACGTTCGAGACGGAATACCGGACCGTCTCGCCGGAAACGGGCGCGGAGAAATGGATTCGCGCGGTGGGTCGCGCGTTCTACGACGAGGCGGACACCCCAATTGGTTTCGACGGGATCACGATCGACATCACGGCGGCCAAGAACGCCGACGTGGAACGCGAAGCGCTCCTCGCCAGCGAACGTGCCGCACGTAGCGAAGCGGAGCGGGTGAGCCGGACGAAGGATGAATTCCTCGCGACCCTCTCGCACGAGCTGCGCACGCCATTGAACGCGATCGTCGGCTGGTCGCAGATCCTGCGGGGCGGCGCAGCGAACCCGGAGGACTTGTCGGAAGGCCTGCAGGTGATCGAGCGAAACGCGCGCGTGCAGGCGCAATTGATCGAGGACCTGCTCGACATGAGCCGGATCATTTCCGGCAAGGTGCGTCTCAACGTGCAGCCGGTCGACCTTTCCGACGTCATCGATGCCGCGGTCGCATCAGTCGCGCCGGCGGCGGAAGCGAAAGCGATCCGCATCCAGAAAATCGTGGAACCGCTGGCCGGCCCAGTGATGGGCGATCCGTCGCGGCTCCAGCAGGTTGTTTGGAACCTGCTTTCGAACGCGATCAAGTTCACGCCGAAGGAAGGCCGCGTGCAGATCATCCTGAAGCTGGTGAATTCGCATCTCGAGATCGTGGTGAGCGACACGGGCGCTGGGATCAAGCCGGAGTTTCTGCCGCATGTCTTCGAGCGGTTCCGGCAGGCGGATGCGACGACGACGCGGCGGTTCGGCGGGCTCGGTCTCGGGCTCGCGATTGTGAAACATCTCTCGGAA
>DATHXZ010000202.1:0-4522 GCA_035459405.1 Chthoniobacterales bacterium | reverse complement strand
GCCATCACCAGCCTCGTCGGCCTCGCCCTCGGCTCGAGCTTGATCAGCGTCTTCGCGCGATTGGGCGGCGGCATTTACACCAAGGCGGCGGACGTTGGCGCGGATCTCGTGGGCAAGATCGAGAGCAATCTCGACGAAGACGACCCCCGCAATCCCGCCACGATCGCGGACAACGTCGGCGACAACGTGGGCGACTGCGCCGGCATGGCGGCAGACGTGTTTGAGACTTACGCGGTCAGTCTGATCGGCGCGATTCTGATCGGCTTCCTCACGGTCAATGCCGGTCAGGCGACCGACGGCAGTGCGACGTCGGCGGTGATTTATCCGTTCGTGCTCGGCGGCATTTCAGTGCTCGGCGCGATTCTCGGCATCGTTTTTGTGAACGTCACCAGCATGAAGCCAGCCTCCGCGTTAATGGGCGCAGTGGGTGCCAGCGCCCTTGTGTCAGCGATCCTGTTCTGGCCGGCAACGCACATGATGTTCGACAACGGTGTGCGGATCGGCACAACGACCTATTCGGCAAACAACCTCTACTTCGCGGCACTAGTCGGCCTCGCCTTAACAGGGCTGGTCGTGCTGATCACGAATTACTACACGTCTACGGCATATCGCCCGGTCCGGAAGATCGCGCAGGCATCGGAAACCGGCCACGCGACGAACATCATCGCCGGCCTGGCGGTCGGACAGCATGCGACCGCGCTTCCGGTGGCGTTCATTGGCCTCTCGATTTTGCTCAGCTACCAGTTCGCCGGCCTCTACGGAATCGCAATCGCGGTCATGAGCATGCTCTCCATGGCCGGCATCATCATCTCACTCGACGCCTTCGGTCCGATCACCGACAACGCGGGCGGCATCGCAGTCATGAGCGATCTGCCGAAAGAAGTGCGCGTCACGACCGACGACCTCGACGCCGTCGGCAATACGATGAAGGCGGTGACGAAGGGTTACGCCATCGCGTCCGCAGGCCTCGCAGCGCTCGTGCTATTCGGCTCCTACGTTGAGGAATTGCGCGCGCATATGGGCGCTGGCTACAACTTCGATTTCTCCCTCAACGATCCCAAGGTGATCATCGGCTTGTTCATCGGCGGTCTGCTGCCGTTCATCTTCACCGCCTTCAGCATGGACGCGGTGGGCAAAGCAGCCGGCGCTGTGGTGCTGGAAGTGCGCCGTCAGCTTACGGCCAAGCCCGGCATCCTCCGCGGTGAAGACAAACCTGACTACGGCACCTGCGTCGACATCGTCACGAAAGCGGCGCTGCGCGAAATGATTATTCCTGCGCTGCTGCCGGTGCTTTTCGTCGTGCTTGTGGCCGTGATCAAGCCCCTCGGACCTGTCGTCCTTGGCGGGTTGCTCGTCGGCACGATCGTGACGGGCCTATTCGTTGCCATTGCCATGACGTCGAGCGGCGGTGCATGGGATAATGCGAAGAAGTACATCGAGGAAGGCAACCTCGGCGGAAAGGGATCCTCGACCCACGCGGCTTCGGTTACAGGCGACACCGTCGGCGATCCATACAAAGACACCGCCGGTCCTGCGATCAATCCGATGATCAAGGTCGTGAATATCGTCGCGATCCTCATCATCCCGATCTTCTTTTGATCGACAGCCGGAGTCCTGAGCGGCCAACATCTCAAACCCCGATGGACGAACCGCGCGATTACCAGCTCGTCTCCTCACCCGAGCCGCCGGTCGCCAAGAAGGAACTCGCATTGCCTGATCCGGGTGCGACGCCGTTCAAGATCGTCGTCGATCCCGAGATGCGGATGAAGCTCCGCCGCGCATTGATCGAGCTGATCGACTACAACGACGAGGCGCTCGCGGAGCATTTCGCCGAAAGCAAACTCGCGCTCGATTCTTACAAGGAATACGTCGAGCTCTTCGCGCGCAGCCTGAAGGAGACGATGGAAAGCCGGGAAGGCGTCGCCTATCTGCTGCGCGCCGCCGGCTTCGAGGTCCCGCCGGAGCAGATCAATCTGCAACCGGAACTCCGCTGGAAGCGGGGTGCGCCCGGGGCATTCGGGAAAACGCTGCTGTAGGAGCTGTTCACGAATTTCGGGGGCGGACTATCCTCGCGGGATCACCCTTGCGAATCTCCACGCACTGGAGGAGCAGTCTGCAGCAGTGCTGAGCAGCACCGCTTGTTACCCCGTGGTTCGCCGGAGTCTCCGGCGAAGTGGTGCGCCAAGCGACCCGTGCCTCACACCTCTCGGGGTGCTGCGCACACTAGCCGGGAAGACTTCCCGGCTGCCGACGGGATGGCATCCCGTGCTGCCCAGAAGGCCAGCCAACCTCATTCGCCAGAGCTTGCCGGTCCCATGGCTCATCAGAATTCGTGATCTGAACCTGCACGAGCTTCCGCCGTTAGCGCGCAGCCGGCGTGCCTGTCTTTTGGCGCGAAGAAAAATGTTTGAATTGGCACGAACTTTTTTCTTGTGCTGCGACGCGATTCTGAGAATTATGGCGCCCAATCGACCCGCTGCCGGGGTTTTGGTGGCGGTCGCAGACTGGAACAAGGGGAACAACTAACTATGCAAACAGTCACTTCAATTCGCCGCTTTGGCGCTACGCTTAAGGCTCTTGGCCTTGCAACCGCTCTGGCCGCTTCGTCAGCTGGCGCAGCAATCGTCTGGGATCTGAACCCGCAAAACCAGGACGGGGTGACGCTCGGTCCTAGCCAGAATTTTACGGAACAGGGGTTTACCATCACCGCCCGCGGTTTCGACGATAGCGACAGAAACGGCATCGGCACACCGACGAATTTGTATTTCAAGAATCGCCCCCCATCCGGTGGTGCTGGTGAAAGCGGCCTCGGTCTCGCCGTGTCGCCTCATAACGAGGTGAACGGCAGCGCAACGGGTCCGGCAAACTTTATCCAGCTCGACTTGCGCTCGATCCTGCAACAGGGCGCAACGAACGGCCAAATCGCGGTTACGAGTCTTCAGAACGGCGAGAGCTTTCAGCTCTTCGGCTCGAATGCAGAAGGCCAGCTCGGCATCGCAATCAGCGGCCTTTTCACTGGCCTGGCGTTTGACGACCGATTCGTCGCCATCCCGCAGTTCGGCGCGTTCAGCTTCATCTCGATCACCGGCGCCGGTAACGGCTCGAATGTCCTGCCTTCTCGTTTTGCGGCTGATATCACTCCGATCCCGGAAATCGGAACGATGATGCCAATCGTCGGGCTGCTGGTCGCGATCGGCGCTACGCACGTGCTGCGTCGCCGCCGCGCTAGCGCGCTTGGCGCCTAAAGACTGTCCTCGTTTGGTTGCAGAGCGGCCGTTCCGAAAGGAACGGCCGTTTTGGCTTTGTCGACCATCCGCTATTCAGCGGAAGCACGGGCGAAGCGGGCTCGAGTAAGGGCCCTTCGTTGCGCGGCTTGAGTGCTCATCGACACCGGGCGGCAACTCGGTCGACTGGCCGGTGTGCGACGGTATCGGCAGCGTTCGGCGTCGGTTATTGTACCGCGCTCTCAGCCTTGGCGATCAGCGCCTTTTCCTCCGGGAGCAGGAAGGCCTGCTTTCCTCGGCCGAGATATTCCCGTGCCTTTTCCTTCTGCCCGGTCGCGGCGAGGATGATGCCGTAGTACGCGGCAATCGGCGGCGAGTTGAGCTGCTCGGGAGCCAGTGCTTCGATCGCCTGCAACGCCGCCCCGGCATCGCCGCGCGCGTAGAGCGAGTACGCATGCGTCGAGACGAAGGCGGCATTCGCAGGTTCTTTCTTCACGAGCTCCGCGGCGATCTTGCGCGCGCGCCCCGGGTCCGCATCCAGCAGCAACGCTACCTGCGCAAGGTTGTTCTGCATCGTAAGATCGTCGGGAGCGATCTCGGCGCTCCGGAGGAGCACACGATACACGCCGCCCGTGTCTCCGGTCTTCGCGTAGTGCTGATAAAGCAGCTGCAGCGCTTCCATTCTGGTCTCGTGCGTCTTGGTGAGCGCCCAGAGCAACTCGATCGTCTCGTTCTGCCATCCCCACTGTGAGACCGTGCGGGCCAGCATCAGAAGAGCTTGCGGATTTTCGCCGGCGGCCTTCTGGGCGCGCGACCACTCCTGATCGCTGGCAGTCTGCTGCTGGTCGCTGCGCAGGGCGCGCGCGCGATACGCGTGGCGGAGAAAGTCGAAAGCGGCCCAGTTGCCCTTCCCGATCGCGGCCTCCAATCCCGGCCAGTCCTGCGCTTTCGTGTATGCCTCCGCGATCGCCAGCGGCACCGGCCATCTACCCGATACGTCGGCTGGAAGTCTGCTGGCGAACTCGACGGCGTCTCGCGGATTCGCGTTGCTCATCCACGAAAGGAGACTGGCCAGATCCGCCGGTTTGCCGGCCGCATCTGTTTGCAACGTGCGCAGGTAATCAGCGAATCCCGGATCTTTCAGCTGCCGCAGGATCTCAGCGTAAAGCAGCCGATCACTAAAGAGCGCGTCAGGATAGGTCTGCAGTTCGGCAGCCAGCTGCCTCAGCCGCTGCGGGTCTTCCCCGCGTGTGCCGCCATCGATAATGAGCGCGCGTGTCGCCGCGACGCGTCGTTGC
>DATHXZ010000201.1:0-2239 GCA_035459405.1 Chthoniobacterales bacterium | reverse complement strand
CGATCGCGCCGACTGCCGACGCACAAGCGGCACCGAGCACGAGCGCGATGACCGGCCCCGGCGGACAAAACGAGCCGCTGCAATACTCAGCCGGATGGCACCACCGCCACCTCTACAACCCGCGCAGCATCACCTGGGCGTCGACCATGCCGTCGTTCCGCTTCCTTTATGAGAAGCGGCGTATCAGCGGCGAGGCTTCCGCCGATGCGGTAAAGCTCAGCGGTCCCGGCGCTCCAGCGCCCGGCTGGGAGATTGTGCCGAGCTACGACGCGAAGTGTCTGGTAGCGTATCTGATGTCGCTCGACCAAAGCCACGCGCTCAACGAAGTGAAGTCCGCGACGCCACCGTCTCCGCCGGCACCTGGAAAGGCTGTGAAATGAACGAGCACAGACCTCATCCAGAACGCCGCGTCCGCCAGGGAATGGATTACGGCGAGAACGAAGACGTGCAGCAGGTGCACGCTGCCATCCAGCGCGAGAAAACGGAGCCGCGCGTCGGACTCGAGCCGCTCTCGATTTGGCTGATCGGCATCTACGGGCTCGCGATCTTTTTCGGCGGTGCATACCTCGGCCGGTTCTCCGGCAACTTCAGGGCTGATGGGCTGGATCCTCAGGCCGATATGCCTGCAGTGACAAAGGCTGCAGCAGGTCCAGGAGGAGCCGCGACGACAGCGGAGTTGGGCCCGTTCGAACGTGGCAAGAAAGTCTATTCCGCCAATTGTGCGACGTGTCACCAAGGCAGCGGCCAGGGTGTCGCCGGGCAGTATCCACCGCTCGCTGGCTCGGAGTGGGTGTTGGGCAGCACGAGACGCCTCGGCATGATCCTGCTGAAAGGCGCCGAAGGTCCGATGACCGTCAAAGGCGCGCAGTACGGGTCCGCGGTGATGCAGCCATGGGA
The DNA here is from genome assembly GCA_035459405.1 of Chthoniobacterales bacterium. Taxonomy (GTDB): domain Bacteria; phylum Verrucomicrobiota; class Verrucomicrobiia; order Chthoniobacterales; family UBA10450; genus JACCTI01. The sequence continues at coordinate 1,342 of DATHXZ010000201.1, read as the reverse complement.
GAAAACGCTCAATGATCAGAAAATTGCAGACGTGCTCACCTACATCCGGAAGGAGTGGGGAAACACGGCCGGCACGGTCGCGCCCGAGGGCATCGCGGCATTGCGCAAGGAAATCGCTGGCAAACAAGGCTCGTATCGCGAGCCGGAGTTGAAGGAGGTTCCTGAGGACGCCGGATTACCGGGCGACAACCAAGCGCCTCCTGCACCTGGCGGCGCTCCACCCGCGGCCGGCGCGCCGTAGCACAGGGCACGGCCGTTGCGCCTGGCGCCGGCGGAATTTCTGTAGGGAGGGCGCGTCGCTACGAGCTGCAACGTGATCAGCACCCGCGCGCCGCGTGCTGACGATGGCGCCTCGCCGTCGTGAACTTTTCCGCCCGGCACCTACCTGGAAAGCCCGTTTTGGCGAGGCGCCAAAACCAGCACGCAGGGCGCGTGCGCTCCCCAGACAATTGCTCGCGTTATTAACGTACACCGGCAGAACTGGCGGAACTCGGACACGAGCATCACGCCCGGTCGCTGCGATTTTCCTTCGCATGATCCAGCACAAGGACCTGGATGATCCGCGCGGGCGCGAGGTGATCATTATCGGCGGGGGAATGGCCGGGCTTTCGGCTGCGATCTACCTCGGGCGTGCGCAGCGCGATGTGCTGGTGATCGACGCAGGCAAGTCGATGGCGCGCTGGGAGCCGATCGTTTGGAACTACCTGGGATTCTCCGAGGGTGTCGCGGGCGACGAGCTTTTGCGACAAGGGCGCTTGCAGGCGCAAGGCCACGACGTGCAGTTCGTGGACGATTGCGTCGAGGAGCTGCGCGCGGACGAGAATGGCTTCGTCGTGCGTGGTGAACACGGCACTTACCAGGCGAAGCGACTCCTGCTCGCGACGGGCATTTACCATCTGCCGCCCGATATTCCGGGCGTTCCGGAATGCCTCGGGCGCAGCATGTTTTTCTGCAAGGATTGCGACGGCTATCGGGTGCGCGAAAAGCGGGTGGCGATCTGCGGGGCAAACGACGAATCGGTCGAGTACGCGCTTGGCATCCTTCTGTATTCGCCGTGCGTGATGATCGCGACGAACGGCGAGAAGCCGCGCTGGAGCGACCAACACGCGCGCTGGCTCGAGCAGTATGAAATTCCCGTGCACCTCGAACGCATTCACGATGTCGAGCATCGCGAAGGGCAGGTGCTGGCACTGCACTTTGCCGATCGCAGCGAGGTGAAGATCGACAACGTCTTTACGACCCGTGGCCAAGTGTATCACACCGGGCTCGCCGAGCAGCTCGGTTGCGAGCTCGACGAAGAAGGCCAGCTGAAGGTGGACCACAAGATGCGGACTTCGGTGCC
>DATHXZ010000200.1:0-2716 GCA_035459405.1 Chthoniobacterales bacterium | reverse complement strand
CGGTGACGAGGACGCCCTGCGCGCGGATCAGCCGCGACGTGCTCGGCGGGAGATAGAGCATGTCGCCCTGGCCGAGCAAACGGTCGGCGCCGTTCTCATCGAGGATGACGCGGCTATCGATTTTCGACGCCACCTGGAACGCGATGCGGCTCGGTATGTTCGCCTTGATCACGCCGGTGATAACATCCGCGCGCGGCGTCTGTGTCGCGACGATGAGGTGAATGCCGGCGGCGCGCGCCATCTGCGTGATGCGCGCGATCGCGCTTTCCACGTCAGCCGGCGCGGTCTGCATCAGGTCCGCGAGCTCATCGATGATGACGACGATGTAAGGCAGCTTGTCCGGGATGATTGGCTCGTCGTCGCGCGGGACAGTGATTGTAGCCGGGGATGCTGTCCCCGGCAGGTCTAGCGCGCCGGTCGCGTCAGAGCGGCCGGGGACAGCGTCCCCGGCTACAGCGGCGAGCTCGAGATCGAGTTGCTTCTGTGTCTTCTTCGGCGGACGCGCGTTGAAGCTGGTAATGTTTCGCACACCGCTCTTCGCGAAAATCTTGTAGCGATTCTCCATCTCCAGAATTACGTGCCGCAATGCGAGCAGCACCTTTTTCGGATCCGTTACGACCGGGATGATGAGGTGCGGCAGCTCGTTGTAGACCTGCATCTCGACGACCTTCGGGTCGATCATGATGAAGCGGAGCTCTTCCGGCGTGAAGCGGTAAAGCATGCTCGCGATCAGCGCGTTGATACAGACGCTCTTGCCGCTGCCCGTGGTACCCGCGACGAGCAGGTGCGGCATCTGCGCGAGATCGGCGATGATCGTCTTGCCGTAAACGTCTTTGCCGAGCGCAATCGGGAGCTTCGCTTTGCTGTCGGTCCAATCCGGCGACTGCATCAGCTCGCGCAAGGTCACTTTGACTTTGCGGCTGTTCGCCAGCTCGATGCCGACCGTGTCCTTGCCCGGGATTGGCGCGAGGATGTTGATCCGCTCGGCACGCGTTGCGCGGGCGAGATCGCGCTCGAGACTGACGATCTTGTCCACGCGAACTCCTTTCGCCGGATACACCTCATACCGCGTGATCGTCGGACCTTTTGTGATGTCGCCCGGCGCGACGGCGATGCCGAACTGCGCGAGCGTGTCGATCAACGTCATTTGTATGCGCTCGAGCTCGGCGGGATCGGTTGCGACGCGACCTTCCACGTCGTGCTCCGCGAGCAAATCGAGACCGGGGAGGGTGTAGTTCTCGCCTTCCCACGCTTGGGTCGTTAGGCCAGCCGCGGCCTTGGCCGGCTTCTCACCTTTGCGCAGCTCGGCGAGTGACAGCTTCTTCCGCGAGCCGGCGCCATCGCCGGGAAGCGCAGTCGTGTCGACGACCTTTGGCTTCGGACGATTCGCGAGCTCCTCCGCGGAGATGAACGTGCCGGGCGGCGGCTCGGGTGCTGGCGCACCTTTTTTCTTCAGCTGCTTCTCGATCGTGCGTTGCTGCTTCGCGAGCTCGCGCTGGCTAATCTCCAGCTGCCCCTTCAGGTCAGAGCGGCGCAGCTCGCGATTCAATCTCCAGTCGCGAAACTTCACCACGGCGCTGCGAATGCTCGCCACGGTTTGCCGCACGATGTGAATCGGCCGCAGGCCGGTCATGAGGATCAGGCTCGTGAGGTAAACGCCGCTGATCAGAATCAGCGAGCCGACCGCACCAAGCAGCCGCTGGAGCACACTCTTGCCGAAGAAGTAACCGACCCAGCCGCCAGGTCCCTGGATGTTGAACGCGGAGGGCCAGTCTTGCAGCCACCGTGTCTGCAAATGCAGGAGGCACGCGCCGGAGACGACAAACAGCGCAATCCAGAGCGCGCGCGAGCTGACGCGCAGCTGAGAGTAGAACAGCTTTGCCGCGCCAAACCCGAGCAGCGCCACGGCAAGCAGGTAGGAAGCGCCGCCAATCATGAAATAGCAAAAGCCCGCCACAATCGCGCCGAGCGGCCCGATGAAGTTCTGGGCCGGCGAGTTTGGCGGCGAGAGATGGCTGAAGGGCACCCACGACGGCAGATCCTTCGGCACGTACGAGATTAACGCTAGGAACAGCAAGGTCCCCGCGCCCAGCAGGATGAGCGCGAAAACCTCATTCCAGGCGCTGTTCCTGACTGAGCGTGCCACAAGGCCGCATTGTATGTCTTACGGCTCTGCTCTTCCAATGGAATTACAAGGCGAAACACCCTGCTACTCCGTCGTCGAACTATACGACCCGCAGACGCACAGCTTGCCAACATCAGCACGCGCGGCTTTGTCGAAACTGGCGACAACATCATGATCGGCGGCTTCATCGCCGGTCGGCCCGCGAGCCGCAACGCCGAGCTGCTCGTGCGCGCTGTTGGCCTGTCGCTTGCGGCATCCAGCGTTCCGAACGCGCTGCAGGATCCGACGTTGAGCGTGCATGACGCCGAGGGCAATCTCGTGCGCGAAAACGACAAGTGGCGCGACAGCCAGCAAGCGGAACTCGTCGCCAGCGGCTTCGCGCCTTCGAACGACGCTAAATCAGCCATGTTGATCTCACGGCGGCCCGGCAACACGACCGGAATCGTGCGGGGGAAAGACGGCACAATCGGCAACGCGCTCGTGGAGGTTTACCGGCTACGGTAGGGACGGCGAGCTGCGCTGTCCGAGACACGTCGATCGCGCAAGGCGGCTTCGATCGACGAAACGCGATCCACGCGCTCGGACGCCGCA
>DATHXZ010000199.1:0-1691 GCA_035459405.1 Chthoniobacterales bacterium | reverse complement strand
GTATCCGTCTGAAGTCCCGGTGTCCATGTCACGAGATACGCGCGTGGGCAGGTGATCCGATGCTTTTCAGGGTGCCGGATCGCGTCGCCCGATGCGAGAATCTGGGATGATCACGCTCACCTTCGCGGTATCCGACCCTGGCGCTCCAGCGCTTGAGCACACGATTGTGTGGGTCGTTCAGTGGCTGAAGCTCGGCATCGAGACCATCGGCGCATTGCTGGTCGCCGTCGGAGTGGTCGTCGCGGTCGTGCAGCTGGTGCAGCAGTCCATCAAGCATACCGCCGGCGACTTCACGTCGACGCGCCTGATCCTGGCGCGTTATCTCGCTCTCGCGCTGGAGTTCCAGCTCGGTGCCGACATCCTCTCGACGGCGATAGCGCCGAGCTGGGAGCAGATCGGCAAGCTCGGAGCGATTGCGGTAATTCGCACCGGGTTGAACTACTTCCTCTTCCTCGAAATGAAGGCTGAGCGTAAGACCCAAACGGCCGAACAGCGGGAGTCGTGACCCGCTTGCTGGCGCTTTGGCGAATCGCGCAGCTGAGCTTTCCAGTAGCACGACCCTCATTGTCATCTGCTTAAAAGAAGAGCGACGTTGACGGTCAGGAAAGCCGTCCAGCTCCAGCCGCGCTCCTCCCGACAGCTAGAGTCTGGTTGGTGGCAGGGAACGGTTCGCGTCGCGCGCTTCGGCAGATGCGGGCGCTTTACGTTTCTATCGGCAGTTGGTGACCCACGCCGGACGGTGTGAGATTGCAGGAACTCAGAAGGGATTCTCAGCAGCGAACGACGAAGGTCTTTGTGCCTTCAGGTCGCGGCTCAAAAGCCATAAAGTTAAGGACCACCGGTATAGTGTGAGTGCACATAACCTCTGAATTCGCATGAGAACCGTCCGCCTGGTGCAGCTTCGTCAGCCGTTGCAGGACGTCGAACTGCCCGTGCCAAAGATCGGCCCGGCTGACGTGCTCGTACGTGTAGCTGCGTGTGGGATCTGCCACTCCGACGCGCACTACAGAGCCGGCATTTCACCGATCGCCGAGTTGCCTGTCACTCCGGTCACGAAGTCGCCGGCACGGTCGAATCCGTTGGCCCAGACGTGAACACGTTCCGGCCAGGCGACCGCGTTTGCGTGCACTACCTGGCGCACTGCGGCGCGTGCGATTTCTGCCGGCGCGGCAACGAGCAATTCTGCGCGCAGGTGCAGATGATCGGCAAACACCGCGACGGCGGCTATGCAGAATTCATCAAAGCTCCGGCGCGCAGCCTCTTCCCTCTTCCGGATGAAATCGCGTTCGCGCAGGGTGCGATCATGATGTGTTCGTCTGCGACCGCCCTCCACGCCCTGAACAAGGCCCGCCTCAAACGCGGCGAATCCGTCGCCATCTTCGGGTTTGGCGGACTGGGTTACTCCGCCTTGCAGCTCGCGCGCGCGTTCGACTGCGGAGCCATCTATGTCGTCGACATCAATCCGGCCAAGCTCGCGTCTGCTGCGGCGCTTGGCGCGATCCCGATTGCGGCCAACACGGGTGACGCCGCACAGCAGATCCGCGAAGCCACCGGTGGCAAGGGGGTCGACGTCTCGATCGAGCTCGTTGGCACTGCGGCGACGATGGCGCAGGCCGTGCACTGCCTGGGCATTCTCGGCCGCGCTGCCATCGTCGCGTTGAGCCGCGACGCGCTGTCATTCCTTCCCTACA
>DATHXZ010000198.1:0-2808 GCA_035459405.1 Chthoniobacterales bacterium | reverse complement strand
GTCACCGGCTCGGGCAAGACGTTCACGATGGCGAACGTCATCAAAGAGCTCGGCCGCCCCGCGCTCATCATCTCCCACAACAAGACCCTCGCGGCGCAGCTCTACTCGGAGTTCAAGCAGTTCTTCCCGCACAACGCGGTCGAGTATTTCGTCAGCTACTTCGATTACTACCAGCCCGAGGCCTACATTCCGAGGTCCGACACCTACATCGAGAAGGATTCGTCGATTAACGAGGAGATCGAACGCTTGCGGCTGTCCGCGACGAGCGCACTCCTCTCGCGGCGGGACACGATCGTGGTCGCGAGCGTGTCGTGTATCTACGGCGTCACGTCGCCGGAAGATTACCTGCGCATGCTGCTGACGGTGAAGAAGGGACAGGAAATCTCGCGTGAGGCCGTCCTCAGCCGGCTGATCGACATGCTCTACGAGCGCAACGACATGAACTTTGCGCGCGGCAAATTCCGCGTCCGTGGCGATGTCGTTGAAGTCTACCCCGCGACGGCCGACGAAGAGGCGATCCGGCTCGAGTTCTTCGGCGATGAGATCGATGCGATCACGCGTTTCGATCCCCTCACCGGCCACAAACACGAGGCGCTCAGCGTTATCACGTTTTACCCGGCGAAGCAGTTCGTCACGCCCGCGGACAAGCTGAACCGCGCGCTCTCGTCGATTCGCAATGAGCTCGATCACCGCATCGTCGAACTCGAGTCGCAGCACAGATTGCTCGAAGCGCAGCGCCTGAAGATGCGAACGGAATACGACCTCGAAATGCTGCAGGAGATGGGCTTCTGCAACGGCATCGAGAACTACTCGCGGCATCTCAGCGGACGGATGCCGGGCTCAAAGCCGTTCACGTTGCTCGATTTCTTTCCGAAGGATTACCTGCTCGTCATCGACGAATCGCACGCCACGATCCCGCAGATCGGCGGCATGTATGAGGGCGACCGCTCGCGCAAAACCGTGCTGGTCGAGTACGGCTTCCGGCTGCCGAGCGCGCTCGATAACCGGCCCCTGAACTTTAAGGAGTTCATGGGCATGACGAACCAGATCGCTTACGTCAGCGCCACGCCGGCCGAGTTCGAGATCCAGAACAGCGTGGTCGGAAACACCGGTTACGTGCCGCACAAGCGCGCGCGCATCGGTGAAGATGAAGGCGTGCCGGCGCTCGTCGCCGGCGAGAACGTAGCGCAATCGTCTCGCTTGCGTCTGGAGGGGCATGCAAGCCGGACGCTTGCGCCACTCTCACGCACTGACGATCCACCCGAGAACTTCGACGTGCACACGCCTGGCAAACCGCTCGTGGTCGAGCAGATCATTCGCCCGACCGGATTGCTCGATCCGAAGATCACGCTTAAGCCGCTCAAGTCACAGATCGATGACACGATCGATCTTTGCCGCGGACGCGTGGAGAAGAACGAGCGCGTCCTCGTCACGACATTGACGAAACGCACGGCCGAAGATCTCTCTGATTACCTGCGCGACGTCGGCCTGAAGGTCCGCTACCTCCACAGCGACATCGACACGATCGAGCGCGTCGAGATTCTTCGCAGCCTGCGCGCGGCCGACTTCGACATCCTCGTCGGCATCAACCTGCTCCGAGAAGGGCTCGACCTGCCGGAAGTCTCGTTAGTCTGTATCCTCGATGCCGACAAGGAAGGCTTCCTCCGGAGCCAGACGTCGCTCATCCAAACCGCCGGCCGCGCTGCGCGTCACATCAACGGCGAAGTGGTGCTCTTCGCTGACACCGTCACGCAAAGCATACAGGCGTTGATCTCGATCTCCGATTACCGCCGCACCAAACAGATGGAGTACAACGAGAAGCACGGCATCACTCCTAAGACGGTGACCCGCGCAATCCAGGAAAGCCTGCACACGATATTGCGCGGCCGCGAGATCGCTGCGTCCGTGGTGAACGAAGCCGGCGGCGACTTCAACCTCACCGAGCTCCTGCGCGAGCTGGAAGACGAGATGCAGCAAGCCTCCGCGAATCTGGAGTTCGAGCGGGCCGCCCTCCTCCGCGACCAGATCATGGAAGTGAAGAACGGCAGCGGCATTTCAAAGATCGAGCCGAAGCGGAAGCCGGTGAAATACTCACGCGGCGCAGGCACACCACGTCGCCGAGGCTCACGCGTGTAGCGCGCCGCGGCCTATGTTCAGGTTGTGAAAAAGACTGCCGCTGCCTCAGCTGGCATTCACGCCGTCGTCGGCTCGGATGAGAGCGAAGTGAAGCGCGTCGCCAGTGAGCTCGCGGCACAGCTTGCGCCGCCGGACGCCGGCGACTTCGGCGTCGAGGTGATCGATGGCTGCGGTGACAACGCCGAGCAATCCGCGTCGCGCGTGCGGGCGGCGGTCGAGGCATTGCAGACGCTGCCATTCTTCGGCGGAAAGCTCGTCTGGCTGAAGAACGCGAACTGCCTCGGCGACTCGGTCATCGGCCGCTCCGCGACAGCGCAGAGCGCGCTCGAAGAATTGAGCGATGTCATCAATGCCGGCCTCCCGCGCGATGTCACGTTTCTGCTTAGCGCGACCGAAGTCGACAAGCGGCGCTCGTTCTACAAGGCGCTCTCGAAACGCGCGGAGCTGCAGGTGATCGACAAACTCGATGCCAGCCGCAGCGGCTGGGAAGAAGAAGCCGGTGAGATCGTGCGGCGCAAAGCCAGGACGCGCGGTTTGCTGTTCGAGGAAGAAGCGCTCGAGCTGTTTGTGCTGCTCACCGGAGGCGACACGCGGCAGATCGAGAACGAACTCGAGAAGATCGACCTGTACGTCGGAAAAGACCGGCGCGTCGCGGCGGACGAACTGCGCACT
>DATHXZ010000197.1:0-7517 GCA_035459405.1 Chthoniobacterales bacterium | reverse complement strand
ATCGGCTCGGACTTTTTCTGTGGCCTCGCCCCGGTCGGTCTCGAGGATGCGAGCCGGTTCCCTTATATATTTGCGGAGATGTTTCGCCGCGGCTGGAGTGAGCGCGCGCTGGCAAAGATCGCCGGCGGAAATCTTCAGCGGGTCTTTCGCGCCGTCGAGCGCACCGCGACAAACGGGGGAGAAAGCGTATGACTGAACCGAAGACGATTCTTTGCCTCTCCAGCTTCGAGAAAGGTCACGCCTTCCTGCGCGAAGCGAAACGGCAGGGCTGGCGCGTTTTTCTCCTTACGTCGAAAAGTCTCGAACACGCCCCATGGCCCCGCGGATCGATCGACGAGATATTTTTTATCCCTGATCAGGACCGGGTCTGGGATCGCACTGATGTGCTTCTCGGCGCGAGTTTCCTGGCGCGGCAGCATCACATGCATCGCATCGTCGCCCTGGACGACTATGACGTGGAGACCGCGGCAGCCCTCCGCGAGCATCTGCGCGTGCCCGGGATGGGCGACACGACAGCGCGCTATTTTCGGGACAAACTCGCGATGCGAGTGAAGGCGCGCGAGAGCGGAGTGCCGGTCCCGGAGTTCGCGCCGGTCATCAACTACGACGACCTGCGCGACTTCATGCGGCACGTGCCCGGCCCGTGGTTGCTCAAGCCACGGTTCGAGGCTTCCGCGCTCGGGATTAGAAAGATCGAACGCGCAGAAGAATTATGGCCCGCCCTCGACGAACTGGGCGACCGGCAATCTTTTCACCTGCTCGAGCGTTTCGTCCCCGGGGAAGTTTTGCATGTCGACTCCATCGTGTCGGAACGGGAGATCGTCTTCGCGATCGCCTGCCGTTACGGCGCGCCGCCGATGCAGGTTGCGCACGGCGGCGGAATCTTTTCGTCGCTCACGCTCGAATACGGCTCTGCGGACGAGCGGCAGTTGCTCGGCGCAAATCGCGCCGTGCTCGCCGCGATGGGCTACGTGCGCGGCGTTTCGCACACTGAATTCATCAAGGCGAGCGATGGCACATTTCATTTTTTGGAAACGTCGGCGCGGGCCGGTGGCGCAAATCTGATGGACATGATCGAAGCCGCGACCGGCCTCAATTTGTGGGCGGAATGGGCGAAAGTGGAGTTGCAGGAAGCTGATTACCACGTCAGCCAGGCGCGCCGCGAGTATGCCGGCGTGCTGATCTCGCTCGCCCGCCAGGAATGGCCGGACCTGAGTGTGTTCGACGACCCTGAAATCGTGCTCCGGATTCCGAGAGCTCATCACGTTGGTCTTGTCTGGCGGTCCGAATCGCTGGCGCGAGTCGAGGAATTACAGCGCCGATACATTGAGCGCGTGCAGCACGAGTTTCATGCGAGCGCGCCACTGCCGGCGCGCGCGACTCAATGAATTACCGACGCCACACCCATCCGTGTCGCACGTGAAGAAATCGCAACGCCGAGCATTCTCGCCTTACCGGCCAGGTGCTCGGCCCGCGGTGCCAGGTGACGCTCGCCGCCGTCCCATTTTGGCGCGCACCCGCGGGCGACGCCCTCGCGCAGTTGGTGAACTCGACCGCTTAAAGCGGTCGAGTTCGTGCCGCAACTCCAGCTTTCCATTGCGCTCGATGAACGCACCATTATCTGGCGAAGCCGCTCCGCTGCCGTCATGTTCAAGCATGTCGCTCGAGCGCTTCCACGAAGCCCAGACTGACCCGCACACCGGCTACGACACCGCGCTCGCAGAGATTCGCCGCCGGCGCAAAACCAGCCATTGGATCTGGTATGTCTTCCCGCAGCTCGCCGACCTCGGCCGATCCGCAATGGCCGGGAAGTGCGATCCGCGATCTCGCGGAAGCGTGTGATTACCTGCGCGACCGTGCGCCGCTGCGACAATGGCGTTGCTCGTCGAAGCGCGAAGCCGTACTATCAGACCTGCGGTGCGAGAAGAGATCACCGTCGTCGTCGAGAAAGATGAAGACTCCGATTTCCTTATCGCGTAGTGGGACGACCCGTCTGGTGCAGGCGGCATCGTGACTCAGGGTGGCGATCTAAAAGAGCTGCGGGAGATGGTCGCTGACGCTGTGCGCTGCTATTTTGACGAAGCCGAGCGCCCCGCCCGCGTCCGACTGCACTTTGTTACTGATCCGGTCGTCGCGACGGCGTGAAGCTCCCGCGCGATCTCTCTCGGCCAGAGATCGTCAGAGCGTTCCAGCGGCTGGGCTTCGCAGTCGTTCGTCAGGAAGGCTCACACATTCACATGCAACGCGGAGCAACTCGCATCACGATCCCGATCACAAGGCTATCGTGCCCAAGACGCTCCAGAGCATCCTGAGACAAGCAGGCGTGACGATCGAAGATCTACGAGAAGCGCTTTAGTCCTAAACGTCTGGTAATCGTAGCGACTGCTGCGCTGCCGTTCCGCAGTCCGCACTCCGCACTTCTCCGCGTCCCCCGAGCGCTCCCCCGCTGCGTCGACTTACCGCACGAGCCGATCGTATTCGGAGTGGTGCCCGATCCACACCCACACAACGAGATCACCGCTGCAGCGTGCGAGCGCGCGATACTGCCGACCGATTCTCACCGACCACAGCGCATCGTGCCCTGCGAGTTTCTTGAAGTGCAGCGAGGTGTGGCTCGGGTCCCGCAACCACATCGAATACACTTTGTCAGAGAGCCGTTGGACCTCGGCCGGTAGGTTGGCGTAGTGCTGCCAGAACTGCGGCGTAGCTTTCGAGATCACTCTGGCCGGCTGACAGGCCAGTCGCGCAACGTGCCGCTGTGGATTGCGGCGTCAGCTTCTTTCACGAGGAAGTCGAGCTTACCCGCCGCGGCGTCGGCATCCATTTGCCGGTCCCACGCGTCTTCGAACTCCACCTCCCGCAGCTTCGCAAGAAACTCGTCTTTCTCGGCCTCGGAAAGATGTCTCACGGCATCGATAATCTCGGCAACCGTGCTCACAGAAAAAGGCTAACGTACCGCCCCAGCAGCCGCAATCACCGCGTGGGTCTCCAGCGGTAGCCAATTCCGCATTCCGCGTTGATGCTCTGTCGTCCCGACTTCGCACCGCGCACCTGACGCGGCTTGCCCGTCTACCCTGCGCTGTCCCGCGCGCAGTGTTCCACAACCTATTCGAAATCCGCAGTCGGGCTCCATCCAATCAGACCTCGCTCCTGCCGGCGCGGGCTGCCGCCACGCTGCCTCCATCATTTCGTAGGTCACCCGGCCAAAGAGGAGGGCCTCGGCCTGGCTGAGGTTCTCGACGGCGTGACGATGCAACTCTCCGTCCGGGACGATTTCACGATGATCGCAGCAGCCGTCCAGTGTGACGTTGTTGAATACCGCAGCGATCGCATTGCGCAGAGTGTAGCCGATCGTTACGCGAGCAACGTCGAGAGAATCGAGAAACTAACAGACTGACCGTCTCGTTTGATCTCGGTTTCACGTCGCTTGTTTCGTAGCACCATTCACGAATCACGCCTATGGGCCTACATGAGCAATCCGTTTCAAGTGCGACTAGTTGTAGGAGTGTTGGTGATTTGGACGATCGGAGCGACGGTGCAGTTATGCGTGCTGCGCTCGCTCGAGCTGAGCGGTCAATTCGGTGACACATTCGGATCAATCAACGCGCTATTCTCCGGCTTGGCCTTTGTTGCGATTTACGGATCGCTGCAAGCGCAACACCGTGAGTCCGCTGAGCAGCAGCATCAGTTCCGCAAGCAGCTGGAGCTGGGAGCGCTCACTGCCTTTGCGGAACTTACCCAATCGATGTGGCTAAAGAACGTCGACGAATTTCGTCGCAATCCATCCGATGCAAAGCGTGATGCGATGCAAAACCGCTACGGTGAAATGATTGAAGCACGGGAGGCGCTGAAACAAATTTAGATCGCAGTGACCTTTTCGGAAAATCGACTAGAGAAGAAGCGGGATAACAGACGACGCTTGCGATGCTTTCTAACTTACTGCAGTCGCTGCTAAAGGAGCAGGTTGAGGTGAACTTGAAAATTCACGGTATCCAGCCTGCGCGCAGTTTCGAGCAACGAGCTCTGTCGAAATCGTTCGGAGGGGACACTCTGCAACCTGCCCGGCTTGCTGCGGCCACAGCCGAAGAAATTGAGCGGCTGGGCAATGTAGTGTTCGACTCGATGAAGAAAGTGATCACCACGGTGAATCCGCCGTCATACAACGGGTTTGCGGATGACCTGCTCGCGTTGTTCGAGGGAGAATTCAACGGTCCGTTAAGCCAGATTCGTTCGTTTGCCTTACAATCACTGGGGAGAATCTCGAGCTCGAATCCTGTTTCTCACGAAGAGTGGTTTGCGGCGAAGGCAGATTTGACGAGAGCGGCCCGAACGATCGACGTGAAGCTCCTTGCCGCGAGCATGATGAAGCCAGACGACCTTATCGATCCGACGGCACGCCCTTCGGAAGTGCAATAGTCTGCGCTTTATGGACGCGCCTCGCGAGAAGCGCGAAGCGGTCAGATCTCCATTTCGTCCACTTCCTGCGTTGCCAAGGCGACTTCTCGGTTTCTTAGCGGCTCGTGCGCTGCGATATGACGCTGACAAGGCATGCCTCTGCCCGTTGTCTCACTTCTGTTTCCGACCCGCAGCGTTCCTTCGTCAGAGCGTGCGAAGCCATCGAACTGCAACTCTTGCGGATCTCACAATCCGCTCCAACTCCTCGGTTTTCATCCCAGCAATCAGTTCGTATGCGCCTCGGCTGCCGCCGTGCGCCACGATATTCCGTGCTTGCCACAGCAAAGACACGTTTTCGTAATTCCTCGGGAATTCGTCTTGGAATGAGCGTGAGAAGAGTCGCTTCGCATCGCGCGCGATGTGTGCGGTAAGGTCGTGTCCGCTCAGTGCGCCGCGGCGAAAGCGACGGGCTTTTCTCTGATTTTGCCAAGCCCGGGTGAACTCCGCTTCAACCGCTTGCTCTACCGCCCAACAGGCATACATCACCGCGTTACGTGCATCGTCTTCGGCGACAAAGTAAAAGGCATCCAAAAGGGACATGTCGGCAGTTGGAGTCTCAACCCCGCGAACTGCTTCTTCGACGCTGGAGGTCCAAATCAAATCATTGATCGCCGATTCAAATCCAAACGGAATGCGGACAAGCTGTGTTGCCTCTGCGGAGCGCGATAACGAGGCGCCATGTTTCGTCACCGGAAAGTGCGCACGTTCATAGCTTCGGCTGCCGCCGCCGAGTCTTGTTATCCACCACTGAGCCGTTCTTACCCGTAGCCGCTGCAACAGCCGCCGAACGATGCATCGAGATGGACTTCGCGCGCTGTCGTGCCGATTACGTCGATACGCAGGCTGTCCATTGGAAAGAATTGCGGCAGCCGTTCGCCCCAGTAGTGCGACCAGTGAAACGTGCTGCCCGGTCCGCCTTCGCCGCGCAACAGTGGAATGACCGCCACGTTCAAGACGATCACGTCCTGCCGCAGCAGGTGATCATCGAAAGGAATAGCCTTGCCTGAAATTGCCCGGCAATCCGGAGAAGTTCGCTGGTGCGCTCCTGAAGGGCGGATAGAAGCGTAACCCGATCCGGTTCGGGAATACCGACAAGCCAGTCTGAAGTGGGCTCGCGCGATTTACGTGCAGCCAAAATGGAAAGCTGTAGAGATGCGCGAAGCCAGCAACAGTCTTCGGCGCTTGTAGTAGTGGGGCCAATGCGTTTGGTGTGTTCGGTCGCGTCGAGGTCTGCGCGGAAAGTGCGGGCCGTTGAATCAAAGTCCGACCTTCTGAGGGCATTTAGTTAACCTGCCACGACTTTATATCGAGTGCGTCCAACCGCGCCCTTCCATATGCCGTGTCAATAGTGACATACCCGCCAACATGCTGCGGCTGATTGTCTCGTGAACGCCCACCGAATTGAGCGCCTGAGACAAACCCCCGGTAGGTCAGACCACTGAACATCTCGATCGTCGCGTTCTTCGCCGGAAGCTCCTCTCTGATCCTGTTGACCTTTGCAACCAGGGATGGGTCATCGGTCATCTGATGATCTTCGTTCATGGAGGTACATCCGACGCCACTTCCGAAACGCAAGCGGATCCGCGGGTGCCTAGTTGCTGAGACAGTGCGGGTCGTTATGTAAACGATTCGGAATCGCCCGGACGTAGTGGGCTAAGCGGCAGAGCGTGATTCATAGACTGACGCCTTTAGCGGCACCCCCGCGTAGCGCATCATTACATCGAGCAGCAGGTCGTCCATGAGTACGCAGTCACTCGGCTGCGAGGCCCAGTTGCTCGCGCATGGCTTCCACGCGTCGCTCATGATAGCACGGCGGTGCGCGACTTCTGCGCGCAACTCAACGAAACCGCCGGTGTCGCGCAGTGATTCCAGGAGCGGCAAATCCTCGATCGCCACCGGCAACGACCCGATCTGGATCAAGCCATCATCCGGTAGCGTCAGCATCGATTTGAGGGCTTGGAGGCTTTTCTCCTTCTCGCCACGCACGGCGTGCAGCTCCACGTCGGTGTAAAAGATTCCGCTGAACAATTCGAAGCTGCGTGTTCGCCGCGGACGCGCTAAGCGCGTCGCACAGCAATTATGCCTGGTGTAACGTCAGCCGGTGACGATCGAAGAACTGGCCGCGGAGGCGCTGGCGTTGTCGAGCGAGGAGCGCTCGCTTCTGGCTGATCGTCTCGTCGAGAGCCTGGACGCGGCTGAGGCGAACCGAATTGATCGTCTTTGGATGACGGAAGCTAAACGCCGCCGAGATGAAGTTCGTCACGGGTTGGTGGCGAGGTTCCCGGAGACGAAGCTCTGGCACGAGTGCGCGAGTCGCGGTGACCGCGAATGACGCGAAATGAGCTAACCCCGTGCCGTCACAAGTGCGCGCCTCCGGTTGCCATCGATTGGACGCAGCGATACGCTGCCGGTCGATGCCGGTTGCACTTCGCTTAGAGAAGATGTCACGCAGCGAGAAGCTTCGTGCGATGGAGGCGCTCTGGGCGGACCTGTCGCAGCACGATGAGACGTTTAAATCGCCGGCGTGGCACGAGACAGCGCTGCAAGAAGCAGAAAGTGCGGTAAGAGCCGGGAAGGCACAATTCAGCGACTGGGCTGAAGCAAAGAAGCGGATTCGTCGGAAGGCTGCGAAGCTCGGGTGAGGCTTCGAATACTCGGCCTCGCGGAAGCTGACCTGCTGCGTGGGTTTCGCTTCTACGAGCGGCAAGCGAGCGGCGTCGGCTGGTATTTCCTCGAGACGCTAAATTCCGATATCGAATCGCTCCGGCTTTATGCTGGCGTGCATCCGCGCGTTTTCGGTTATTACCGGCTGTTGTCGAAGCGATTCCCATTCGCAGTGTACTACGACGTGCGCGAAGAGGAGGTTCGAGTCTCGCGCGTCCTAGATTGCAGGCGCGACCCGCGCTGGATTACTGCGCAAGTGAGAAAAGGCCGAAAGAGCCGCTGACATTTAAGTTCGTCATCGCAGACCGAACTTTCGGGTCAGACATGCGATGACCAGCACGCGAGACGCGGTGCGCTACCCGCAGCGCACGCAGTCACTCGGCGGCGAGGCCGAGTTG
>DATHXZ010000196.1:0-5721 GCA_035459405.1 Chthoniobacterales bacterium | reverse complement strand
CTTCCACAAGCTCTCTCCGCAGGCTGCGCTGGATGCGAGCACGGTTGTCGTTCAGCGGCAGCTCGATCGAACCGTCAGTCCGCCGCAGGGCCCGGTCGTGCCGTGGAAGTATTTCATCTGGGTGTATGCCTTCCTCCTGATTGGTGCCGCCGCGTTGATCTACCTGTGGGAAACGAAGCCGGCCTGGCGGAGTGGCTTTCATCGTAGTCGTGCTCGCGCTCCTGCTCCTGCTCGATCTGAACAAGCCGGGGAGTTCGAGCACCAGCGTGAGCGCGAGCACGATTACGAGTTGCAGTCGGCGCGGGTGGAAGGGACGCGCAGCCGCTACTTCCGTTCGCAGTGGCGCGGCGGCTGGCTCTGCGCGTCGCCGTGGATCATTGGCTTCGTCGTCCTCACCGGCGGACCGATTCTCTTCTCGGTCATCATCAGCTTCTGCGATTACGACATCCTCAATCCGGCGCGTTTCGTCGGGTTCGCCAACTACGGCCGCATGTTCTCTGAGGACCCGCGCTTCTGGAAAGCGATCGGCAATACGTTTTACATGATCATCGGCATTCCGCTGGGTCTCGCACTGAGCCTCGGGATCGCGTTGCTGCTGAATCTGGAGATCCGCGGCGTCGCGGTCTGGCGCACGTTCTTCTATCTGCCGTCGATCGTGCCCGCCGTCGCCTCCAGCATTCTCTGGATCTGGATCTTCAACCCGCAGGCCGGGCTGCTGAACACCTTTCTCGCGATGTTCGGTATCCACGGACCGAATTGGCTCGAAGACGAAAACACCAGCAAACCGGCGCTGATCCTGATGGGCCTCTGGACTGCCGGCGGCGGGATGATCATCTGGCTCGCAGGGCTGAAGGGCATCAGCACCACGTACTACGAAGCCGCGGAGCTGGATGGCGCCGGCGCATGGCAACGCTTCCGGCATGTCACGCTTCCGCTGCTCTCGCCATACATCTTCTTCAACATCGTGATGGCGCTGATCGCGACGCTGCAGATTTTCACGCAGGCGTTCATCATGACGCAGGGCGGTCCCGTCGATTCGACGCTGTTCTACGCGTATCACCTGTTCAACAGCGCATTCCGTTTTTTGCAGATGGGCTACGCGTCGGCCCTTGGTTGGTTTCTTTTCCTGGCGGTGTTCGGGCTGACGCTGCTGCAGCTGAAGCTCTCGAAGCGCTGGGTGCACTATGAAGAGTAGCGATTGCGCGCTCGTGCTGCTGTGATCCGGCGCATCCTTATCTACGGCGCGCTGCTGATCGGCGCGATCGTGTTCGCGTGGCCGTTCCTCTGGATGGCCTCAGTGTCGGCGAAGCTCGATCGCGAGATGTTCAGCGAAAACCGCATGCTGCCGGAGCGACCGGTCCCGCGGGCGCAATCGCCGTACGTTGACGATCGGCTGTATGCACGCGTCACCGGGCCGAAGATCGAGGACGCGTTGCCGATGATCGAGCAGCATCTGGAAACGCTCGCGCTTGAGTGGCCAGCGGACGTCGACCGCGCCACCCTCGTGAAGCACACCGCGTGCGGCGTTTACAAGCGGCTGCTCAACATGTTGCCGTCTGAGGTCTGGCAACAGCGGAACGAGCAACTTCGCGCCGCGATCCGCGACAACGTTTCGGCTCCGCTTGCGGGCGAAATCGTGAAGGAGCTCAGGCGTGTGTTTTGCGTCGGCCAATTGCGCGCACGTTCGCTCGATCTGCAGGAGGATGTGCTGGTCGCGCCTGAGAACGTGGCAGACGCGTGGCGCGTGGAAGGCGCGGCTGAGCTTGTGCAGGCCGGAACGCCGGAGGAGCCATTCGGCGAGCTCAAATACGACTTCGCGCGCGGCGATCTCGTCCGGCTCAGCCAGACGTTCACCACAACCTTTCCTGCGGATCGGCTCTACCGCCTCCAGATGTCGTTGCGTTACGACAACACCTGGCACGCCGTGCGCATGTGGGTGGAGAAAAATGGCGTGCGATACCGCGCCGCGCGTGACCTCGAATCGTCAGATTACACGTGGGTCCTGCATACGTGGCAGGAGCGCGGGCCGGATGATCGCCTGACGAAAATCCGCACCTGGACATTGCTCGATCCGATGGGCGCCGAGGGCGCGATCGAAGCGGGCCCGCACAAGCTGAAGATCACGCTGGAGCTGGAACGGAGCAGCGCGCTCGGCGCGTGGTGGGCGAAGATCCGTCGCAACTATCGGCTTACGCTCGATCACATTCCGTTCTGGCGCTATGTCGGCACGAGCCTGTTCCTCGTGATCCTCAATCTTGTGGGCACGCTGCTCAGTTGCTCGTTAGTCGCTTACGCGTTCGCGCGGCTGCAATGGCCCGGACGCGAGGTCTGCTTCGCGCTGCTCCTCGCGACGATGATGCTCCCCGTGCAGGTCACAATGATTCCGCAGTTCCTGGTCATGCAGAAGCTCGGTTGGTACAACACGCTCCAACCGCTCTGGATCGCGAGCTTCGTTGCACCGGCATTTTACGTTTTCCTCCTGCGGCAATTCCTCAAGGGAATCCCGCGCGATCTTGAAGACGCGGCCCGCCTCGACGGCTGTGGTTTCCTCCGCATCTACTGGCACATCATGCTGCCGCTGGTAAAGCCGACCCTCGCCGCGATCGCGATCTTCACGTTCCTCGGGACGTGGAACGAGTTCATGGGGCCGCTGATTTACGTGAGCGATGCGCGGCTTTATCCGCTCTCATTCGGCCTCTACGCCTTCCAGGTGCAGGTGGCGCACCCCGGCACGAGCAAAGGAATGGGCATGCTCATGGCGGCCTCACTCATGATGATGCTGCCGGTGATCGCGATCTTCTTCTTCGCACAGCGTTACTTCCTGCGGGGAGTGACGCTGACGGGTATGAAGGGCTAACTCCCCGCGTTGCGGTGAGTTCCTACTGCTTTTGGATCAGGACGTTGCTGCCCTCGCTCCCGAGTGTTCCTTCGGTATCGCCGGGCATTCTCCCGATGCTGGCTTGATACGCAGCCGGCCCGCTGCCGCCGGTCGGTGCCGTAGCCTGGTTCCTCTTGAACGTGCCGGCATCCCCGCCTTTGCGTATTATGACGAAACCTTTGTCTCCGTACGGCACGTCAGCGGCATTCAAAGCGCTGTTGTAGACGAAGTTCGTGGTGGCTGCGAAGATCGTGTTCGACGGGTTGACATCCTGCACGAGGTAAACCTTCAGCGCGCTCGTGCCGGACAGCCGAACGGAAGAGCTGCCGCCGGAAGCCCCGGCGGTCGTCGCGACCGTGCAGGCCGCGCCCGGTGCATTCAGAATTTTCTGAAGATCGCCGGGCTTGAGGTAATCGTTCTGCACGAGCTTTGTGCAGTAATCAGCCAGACTCGACGGTGGCGTGCCATCGCCCGGCCACGAATAATTCGGATCTGAATTCGCGGCGCCGTCTGTGGCCATTTGGAATCCCGCCAGATACAACTGGCGCGCGTTGTTCATCGTGCCGGTCAGCTGACCCTTCGTGAGGGCATTCGTCAGCGCTGGCACCGCTAGCGCGGCAAGGATGGCGATGATGGAAATGACGACGAGCAGCTCGATGAGCGTAAAGGCGGCGGTATTCTGTTGCTTCATGGGGGGGTTCGCCGAAAAGCTGCGGGGACGCCGCGCGCGGGTCAAGCGCAATGGTAGGGACGCCGCGCTGCGGCGTCCGAAACGCACGCCATGTTCTCGAGCAATCGAGCGGTTCTCGCCCGAGCAGCGCGGCTCGGACGGCGCAGCGCGCCGTCTCTACCTGCGCTCACCCGACGTGCCGCCATTTTACGGCGTCTCCAGCGCAGGTAACGCGACGGTGTCGTCGCCGCCGGTCGTAGCGCGCCGCTCGAGCTTGAACGCGACTGTCGCGAGCGGCGGCACCTCGATCATCAATGAGTGCGTGCGCGCCTGCCACGCGAAGTCGTCGGCCCGCAAACCGCCCATGTTCCCGATGTTGCTGCCGCCGTAGGTCTCGGCGTCGGTGTTAATGATCTCGCGGTAGAAGCCCGCTTCAGGAACGCCGAGTCGATATCCATGCAGCACTTGTGGCGTGGCATTGATGACGAAGACGATGAGGTCGCCTTCTTTCGAGCGCCGCAGGAACGAGACCACACTGTTGTCCGCATCGTGGAAATCGATCCAGTCGAAGCCTTCGTAGCTGTCGTCGAGATCCCACAGGGCGGGCTCGCTCTTGTAGGTGTAATTCAGGTGTTGCACGAGGCGATGCAGGCCATCGTGCTTCGGGTGTTCGAGGAGGAACCAGTCCAGCTCGCGATCATGGTTCCATTCGCGGACCTGCCCGAACTCGCCGCCCATGAACACCAGCTTCTTGCCCGGGTGTCCGTACATCCATGCAAAGAACATGCGGAGATTCGCAAATTTCTGCCATTCGTCGCCCGGCATTTTGCCGATGAGCGATCCCTTGCCATGCACCACCTCATCGTGGCTCAGCACGAGCACGAAATGCTCGCTGAACGCGTACATGATCGAGAACGTGATGCTGTTGTGGTGGTAGCGACGGAAGATGGGATCCAGCGCCATGTAATGCAGGAAGTCGTGCATCCAGCCCATGTTCCACTTCATGCCGAACCCGAGGCCGCCGAGATAGGTCGGACGGGAGACGCCTGGCCAGGCGGTTGATTCTTCCGCGATCGTGACGACGCCCGGAAACCGCTCGTAGCAGACCTCGTTAGTCCGCTTCAGGAAGTGCACCGCCTCGAGGTTCTCACGACCGCCGTGAACGTTCGGCACCCATTGGCCGGGCTGGCGCGAGTAATCGAGGTAAAGCATCGACGCGACGGCATCCACGCGCAGCCCGTCGATGTGGTATTTGTCGAGCCAGAAGAGTGCGTTGCCGGTGAGGAAATTGCGCACCTCATTGCGGCCGAAATTGAAGATGAGCGTCCCCCAATCCTGGTGCTCGCCCTGCCGCGGGTCCATGTGCTCGTAAAGGTCCGTGCCGTCGAACTCGGCGAGCGCATGCGCGTCTTTCGGGAAGTGGGCCGGCACCCAGTCCATGATCACGCCTATGCCCGCCTGGTGGCATTTGTCGATGAAATGACGCAGCTCGTCGGGGTTCCCGAAGCGGCTGGTCGGCGCGTAATAGTTCGTAACCTGATAGCCCCAGGAGCCCTCGAACGGATGCTCCGCAATCGGCAGCAGCTCGATGTGCGTGTAGCCCATCTTGAGCACGTACGGAATGAGCGTCTGCGCGAGCTCGAGGTAGCTGTAGGCGCGGTTGTCCTCGCCCGCCTGCCGGCGCCATGAGCCGAGGTGCACCTCATAGATGCTCATCGGGCTCTTGTTCCAATCCTTCGCGCGGCGCGATTCCATCCACTCGTGATCGCTCCATCGGTACCGCTCGAGATTGAAGACGAGCGACGAAGTCTCTTCGCCCCACTGGCCGAAGAACGCGAACGGATCGCTCTTCAACAAGAGGTGCCCGGCCGGCGTGCGGATCTCGTATTTGTAGTGCGTGCCCTCCGTGACACCCGGAATGAAAATTTCCCACACGCCGCTGCCGACGAGCTTGCGCATGGGATTGACGCGCCCGTCCCAGCCGTTGAAATCGCCGACGACACTGACGCGCTGCGCGTTCGGTGCCCAGACCGCAAAGTAGGTGCCCTCGACGCCGCCGATGTTCCGCAGATGCGCGCCGAACTTATCGTAGATCTGGTGGTGATTGCCCTCGGAGAAGAGGTGCAAATCCACCTCGCCCATGAACGTGCCGTAGGAATATGGATCGTGAACC
>DATHXZ010000195.1:0-1528 GCA_035459405.1 Chthoniobacterales bacterium | reverse complement strand
ACTCTCGGAACAGCCTTCGCGCCCGAAGATTATCGCGAGTTCGGCATCCCGCGCAGTCTCTGGGTGCCCTGATCCGGAGCGCATCCGCGCGAGCGGGAGCAGCGCGAAAGACGTGGCTCGTCGCGGTCGCCGGCCTGGCACTGCGTATTGTTGCGTCGGCGCACGCGCAGGAAGCACTTGCAGACCGGATCGTTGTCGCGGCGGACCGCCTGCCAAACGCCGAATCGGCCGCGCCGTTTGCAGTCGAAGTTGTCGAGGCCGAAGAACTACGCCGCGCACCTCAACTGCGGCTCGATGACATCCTTCGCGCGCAGGTGCCGGGCTTCAGTTTGTTCCGCCGAACCAGCAGCCGGACGGCCAACCCGACGACGCAGGGCGTGACGCTGCGCAACTTCGGGCCGAGCGGCGCCGGCCGAACGCTAGTGCTGCTCGATAGCATTCCGCTCAACGATCCGTTCGCCGGTTATGTCCTCTGGAGTCAGGTGCCGCCCGCCTCCCTCGAATCCGTGGTCGTGCAGCCGGGTGGGGGCGCAGGTCTCTTCGGCAACGCGGCGCTCGCCGGCACGATCTTCCTCGCTTCGCACCCCATAGAAACGACCGGTGCGTCCGGCGAGATGTCAGTCGGGAATGCCGACACTTACGAAGGCTCGATCACCGTGACACTGAGCCGAACACCGCTCGCGCTGCGCCTGTTTGCGGAGGGCTTCACCACCGGCGGTTTTCCGGTGATCGCGGACGGGCAGCGTGGCGCTGTCGACACCAACGCTGCTGCGGATTCGACGTTGCTCGACCTGGGCGCAGAGTGGCAGATCGCTGGCGACACGTCGTTGCGAATGCGCGCGCGGCGCTTCGACGACCAGCGCGAGAACGGGACGCGCTACACGCGCAACGAAACTCAGGGTAGCGACGCAAGCGCAGTTCTGACGAAGGATTTCGGAGCGCAGTCCGCAGAGCTGCAGATCAGCGCATACGCACAGCATCGCAAATTTGCCAGCACGTTCAGTTCTGTAAACGCGACCCGCGACCGCGAGACTCCGGCGCTGGACCAATTCGATGTTCCCGCTCATGCGATCGGCGGAAGTGCTGTGTGGAGCCTGCTCCCGCACGGTGATCACCGCCTGGTGCTCGGCGGCGATGCGCGTTTCGTCGACGGCGAAACGAACGAAGCGTTCTTGTGGAACGGGTCGGAGTTCACGCGGTTGCGCAGCGCTGGTGGACGGCAGCTTTTTGCCGGGATTTTCGCTGAGGACACGTGGTCGATCTCCGAGAAGGCGAGCGTCGTCGGTGCGCTGCGCTTCGATCACTGGGAGCTGTTCGATGGTTTTCGCAGAGAGGCGGATCGCGCAACCGGGCGCGTGCGCGTCGAGTCACAGTACGCCGATCGCGATAGCCAGGAAGTTAACGCGCGTCTCGGCACACGGCTGCAGCTGACTAAAAGCGTCGCCCTTCGCGGCGCGGCATACACCGGCTTCCGCGTCCCAACGCTGAACGAGCTGTACCGGCCGTTCCGCGTGGGCAATGACGTGAC
>DATHXZ010000194.1:0-9725 GCA_035459405.1 Chthoniobacterales bacterium | reverse complement strand
ATTGGCGTGCGTTCGAGACCGGGTGCTGGTGATCCACCGCCCCTCATCCGGCGGAGGAGTGAGTCGACCGTCGAGCGACATGCCGCATTTGGCGATCACAAATGGATGGCCGGTCTGTATCCATTTGTTGAACGGCTTGTTTAGCGCCGAGCAGTCTTCAGCGAGCACGTTTGCGCGCACCGCGATCCCCGCACTTTGCAGCAACTCGATACCGCGGCCGGCATGTCGAGGGTTGGGGTCGATTGCGCCGACGACAACCGCCCGGAGTCCCCCGTGAATGATCGCGTCCGTGCAAGGGCCTGTGCGCCCTTTCGTAGAGCACGGCTCGAGCGTGACATAGAGCGTGGCGTCGTGCGGCGTGGGGCTCCGGAAACACTGCAGGCATTCGATCTCTGCGTGTGGCGCACCTGCTCGTCGGTGATGCCCGCGAGCGACGACTTTGCCGTCCAAAACGAGCACGGCACCAACCGCCGGATTTGGGCTCGTTCGCCCCACGCCTTTGGCTGCCTCAGCCAGGGCTTCGCGCATGAACCGGACATCGTCATCGCGGTCTTCCACGCTGTAGACATACGTTGCGCCGCCCCCTCCGGCAACGAGGAAGGCTGTGGGGAAGACGGTGTCTTCTGTGCAATGCTGGCACAGATGCGCCTGCGGTTGATCTCTTGGGAGTGAGACATCAAGGCACAGTAGCGCGAATATCTGATCGCACCTTTTGAATAGCTCAAGTATCTGGGCACAAATCAGTTACGCACATCGAAAAGCGCGTTTAACAGCCTTGGCATTTTGCTAGCTGTTTTGCTAGCTGATGAGAAAGAAGCAATTTCTCAACAGAAAGGAAAACCAAACACTATGAACTTAATCCGATATCAGACTCCCGATGTTTGGCGGTCGATGGACCGCTTCGCGAATCTGCGCGATGAGATCAACAGCCTGTTCGAAGGACCATTCTGGTCGAACACGATGCGCACGCCGCAGCTGTTCAGCGGCTGGACGCCACCGCTCGATCTCTACCAGACGAACGATGACGTCGTCGCGGTGGTCGAGCTTCCCGGAATGCGGAAGGAAGACATCGAGATCTCGTTGCACGACGGCATGCTGACGATCAGCGGCGAGCGCAAGGACGAGACACCTGAGGGCGACAAGACCGCGCGCACCGAGCGCTTCGTCGGTAACTTCCGCCGCAGCATCTCGCTGCCAACGCGCGTCGACGTGAACAAAGTCAACGCGACCTACAAAGAGGGCATCCTGACCGTGACCCTGCCGAAGGCCGAGGAAGTGAAGCCGAAGCAGATCCAGCTCAACGTCAGCTAACCGGAAACTTCAACAGAAAGGAAATGCATCATGGACACAATGGTTCGTGAAAATCGCACAGAGAACGCGGTGAACGGCAATGGCAACAATCAGCAGCCGCAGGAGCGTTTCGTCGCGCCGATGGCCACCGTGCTAGAGAACGGCGACGGCTACACGCTACAGGTCGAAATGCCGGGCGTGAACAAGGAAGGCCTCGAGATGTGGGTCGAGAATAACGAGCTCACCATCATCGGCCGCCGCTCACTCCCGACGGTCCAGGGCAACCTGATCCATCGCGAGATGCGCCGCGATAACTTCCGCCGCGCATTCGAGCTCGATCCGTCGATCGACGCTGCGAAGATCAGCGCGAAGATCGAGCACGGCGTCGTCACTCTGACTCTGCCGAAAGCCGAGCAGGTGAAGCCGCGCAAGATCACTGTGTCGTAAGCGAAACGCTGTTTGCTTCAGAAGGCCGCAAGCCCATCAGGTTTGCGGCCTTTTTGTATTGGTGTAATCGCGCTGCCGCCGATGGTAGGGACATCGCGCTGCGATGTGCGAGGCGCGTTGCCGCGGCATAGAACGTTCACTCACACCTGACGCAGCCACGCGCCTCGGACGGCGCAGCGCGCCGTCCCTACCATTCAGCCGCGGAACTTCGTTTCTACTTGTTGGCGGGTTCTAAACCGACTTAGGTAGGAACTCGCTATGCCGCCAAAAACCGAAGAAAAACCGGCCGAAGACAAACTAGCGGCTGCGCGTAACAAGAACCTCGATCTCGCCCTCCAGCAGATCGCAAAGGACTACGGTGATGGCGCCATCATGCGGCTCGGCGACGAGAAAAGTACCGATATCGACGTCATCCCAACCGGCAACATCCTGATCGACCGCGCGCTCGGCGTCGGCGGCTTCGCACGCGGGCGTGTCGTGGAAGTTTTCGGACCCGAATCATCCGGTAAAACGACGCTGACGCTGACCGTAATCGCTCAGGCGCAGAAGCGCGGTGGGCTCGCAGCATTCGTCGACGTCGAGCATGCGCTCGATCCACAATACGCCCGTCGCCTCGGAGTCGATCTCGACGACCTGCTCGTCTCGCAGCCGAGCTCCGGCGAAGAAGCGCTGCGCATCGTCGAGACACTCGTCCGGTCAAACGCGCTCGACGTGATCGTGCTCGACTCAGTCGCCGCGCTCGTGACCAAACAGGAACTCGAAGGTGAAATCGGCGATTCAACCGTCGGCGCTCAGGCACGCCTCATGAGCGCAGCGCTGCGCAAGCTCACGTCGTTGATTTCAAAGGCGCGCACCTGCTGCATTTTCACGAACCAGATCCGCGAGAAGATCGGCGTCATGTTTGGCAATCCCGAAACTACGCCCGGCGGCAAGGCGCTGAAGTTCTACGCCAGCGTCCGATGTGACATCCGCCGCATCGGTGCCATTAAGCAGACAGACGGCACCGTCACCGGCAACCGCACCCGGCTGAAAGTGGTGAAGAACAAAGTCGCGCCGCCATTCACGGAAGCGGAGTTCGACATCATGTACAACGAGGGGATCTCCTCGACGGGCGCATTACTCGATCTTGCGCTCGAAAAGCAAATCATCGAGAAGCGGGGCTCATGGCTGAGCTACAAGGGCACACAGCTTGCCCAGGGTCGCGACGCCGCCAAGGACGTCCTCAAGACAGATCAGGCCCTCTACGAAGAGATCGAGACCGCCGTCAAAGCGAAGCTCGACGAAGACAAGAAGTAGCGGTCCTGCTACTTCGCCATCGTATCTTCGCCGAACTTGCGGCCGAGCGCGCGCAGGTAACTGTCCATCGTCGCGGTGTGGCCGAACACAAACCGCGACGCGAAGCGGAAGAGCACGTTTGGCACTTCGCCGTTTTCAGTGATCCGGATGCGCGTTCCGCTCTCGTTCGGCAGGAATTCATAGATCCACGAGCCAAAGTAGCCGAGATCACGATCGACAATCCGCGTGACGAGCTTCTCGTTCGCGACTTCCTCGACCACTTCGTACGTGATGAGGCCATTGCTGGACTTTTCCCGGAACCGGTGTCGTCCTTCGACGGATTCGAGCGTCTCGATTGCATTCAGGTCGGTCCGCCAGCTCGGCGCAGACGCAACGTCGCGAACCGCCGCGTAAACGGCGGCCGGGCTTCGTCGCAGGGTGATTTCGCGCGAGGCGACATGCTTCCTCGGCAGCATCGCGCCGATCAGGAGCACGAGCCCGACGAGCGCGACGAACGCGCCAACAACGATGAGCAAAATCTTCATTTCCACTCGTCCAGTTCACGCGCGGCACGTCCCAGCAGCCGCAAGCCTTCCAACGCCGCTTCGCATTCCGGATCGCTGAGCCGCTTCAGCAGCGCTGCCACGCGTTCAGCATCCAAGACCGACGTCCCGGCCATTGCTTCCTCCCCCTTCTGCGTCAGCCGCAGCTCGCGTCGTCGTTTATCCGATTGCAGCGGATCGCTGCTGATGTAGTCGAGCTCAACCAGCTCTGCGATCGCGGCGGAGAGCGTCGACGCGGCGACATTCAGATGCGCCGCGAGGGCCTTCGGGCTCATTCCGCCCTCGCTATCGAGATGCGAGAGAATGGACGAATCGCGCGAGGACAGCCGCCATTCCGTCGAACTCGCGCGCACGTGATCCACATGGCAGGCGAGGTAGATCTGCGGATAGAGCCGCTGGATTTCCGGGACAGCTTTGTCTCTCATAGACAACATCGTGCGGCGGCGAATTAGTTCGTCAACCTGAACGACTTTCGCTGTAGCGGCGGTCTATGACCGCCGATCTCGAGACGCTGCATTGTGACCTGACGTTCGGCGGTCATAGACCGCCGCTACAGGAGGCGCTAAGGTGCGCCCTCAGCTCATGACCTCCGCCGAGATCCGTCAGTCGTTCCTCGATTTCTTTCGCGAGAAGCAGCACACGCTCGTTCCGTCGTCGTCGTTGCTGCCGGACGCCCCGAACCTGCTTTTCACCAACGCCGGCATGAACCAGTTCGTGCCCATTTTCCTCGCGCAGCAAAGCGCGCCGTGGAACCCGCCGCGCACAGCCGACACGCAAAAATGCATTCGCGCCGGCGGCAAGCACAACGACCTCGATGACGTCGGGCTCGACACCTACCACCACACGTTTTTCGAGATGCTCGGCAACTGGAGCTTCGGCGATTACTTCAAGCGCGAGGCGATCGAGTGGGCGTGGGAACTGGTGATCGAGCGGTGGAAACTCCCGCCGCAGCGTCTCTACGCGACCGTCTACAAACCGGGACCCGGCGACCCGAGCGACTTCGACCAGGAAGCGCACGACCATTGGGCGTGTTTGTTCGAGAAAGCGGGACTCGATCCCACCGTGCAGATCGTGAACGGAAACAAGAAGGACAACTTCTGGATGATGGGCGACACCGGCCCCTGCGGCCCGTGCTCCGAGTTGCACATCGACCTGACGCCGAACGGCGACACGCGCGGCTCGCTCGTCAACGCTGGCGACCCGCGCTGCATGGAGATCTGGAATCTCGTCTTCATCCAGTTCAACGCGAATCCGGACGGCACCTTCACTCCGCTGCCCGCGCGCCACGTGGATACCGGGATGGGCTTCGAGCGCGTCACCGCACTGATCCAGGGCACGAAACACTTCACCGATTTTTCGTCCGCCACATCGAACTACGAGACCGATGTCTTCCGCCCGATCTTCGACGAGATCGAGAAGCTGAGCGGCAAGCGCTATGGCTCAACGCTGCCGAAAGCCGGCAGCACAGGCGAAAACGAGCAGGAGAAGAATGACATCGCGTTCCGCGTGATCGGTGATCACATCCGCACGCTCAGCTTCGCGATCGCCGACGGAATTCAGCCGAGCAACGAAGGCCGGGGATACGTCTTGCGCCGTATCCTCCGTCGCGCGGTGCGCTACGGCCGCACGCTCGCGTTCACCGAGCCCTTCTTCTACAAGCTCGTCGACGTGCTTGTCGCCACGATGGGCGACGTATTCCCAGGACTGCGCACGAAACAGCAGCTCGTCCGCGACACGCTCCGGCGCGAAGAAGAAGCGTTCAACAAGACACTCGATAAAGGCATCGCACTGTTCGAAGCCGAAGCAGCAAACGTCGCCGGCACGATCTCAGGGCCTTTTGCTTTCCGCTTGTACGACGAGCAGGGCTTCCCGCTGGATCTCACTGAGCTGATGGCGCGCGAGCGTGGCTTGGCCGTTGATGTTGCGGGCTTCGATGCGCTCATGGCACAGCAGCGCGCACGTGCGCGCGCTGCGCAGAAAAAGGAGACGATCGAGCTGGCGAATGTGCACTCCTTTTGGGGCGCGACCCGGTTCGTCAGATTTGAACAGACGGAGAGTATAGGGGGACATTATCTCCTCGATGGTGATCAGCTGTATGTTGAGACGACGCCGTTCTATGCTGAAATGGGCGGTCAGGTTGGCGATACAGGCATCGTCGAAATCACTGATGACCAGCAGGTAATAGTGTTAAACACCTTCCGATCTTCTGGCGGCGTTCACATGTTGAAGATCGACAGGCCCGAAGCCATGGGTCCGGAGAATGGAATGCCGCTTCGCCATCGAGTTGACGTTCCGCGCCGGCGCGCCATCGAGCGGCATCACACCGTCACGCATTTGCTGCATTGGGCGTTGCACGAAGTCGTGTCGCGCGATGCGGTGCAGAAGGGGAGCTACGTCGGGCCGGAGAAGCTGACGTTCGATTTCAGCAGCGCGGCGCTTACCCCGGAGCAGGTGCGCGATGTCGAGAAACTGGTGAACGAACGCATCGTCGAAAACGCGCACGTCTCTTGGACGGAGATGCCGTACGCGGAGGTGAAAGCGCGGCCGGACATCATGCAATTCTTCGGTGATAAATACGGCGACACGGTGCGCGTGGTGCAGATCGGGGGTCAGCCCCGCGCGCTTGATGGCTACTCGATGGAACTCTGTGGCGGCACCCACGTGCGCGGCACGGGCGAGATCGGGCTGTTCCGCATCGTCGGTGAAGCGGCGATCGCGGCCGGCGTGCGCCGTGTGGAAGCGGTCGCAGGACTAAACGCCTACGAGCAGGCGAAGCGCGATCAGGAGTTCATCCGCTCGATCGCCGGCAAATTGAACTCGCCGATCGCCAATCTCGAGAAGCGCATCGAATCCATGCTGACGCAGCAGAAGGCGCTCGAGAAAGCGATGAAGTCGCTTGAGCAGAAGCAGGCCGCAGAAACAGCGCGGCAGCTTGCGGCGAAAGCGCAGACGATCGGCGCCACCGCAGCAATTATCGAGAATCTCGGGTCAGCGAGCGGCGATCAGTTGCAGGCCATTACCGACGCGCTGAAGCAGCAGCAATTCGGAGGTGTCGTGGTGCTGGCCGGCGCGATGGATGGGACGGTGGCACTCGCCGCGTCCGTCGCGCCGGAGCTCGTCCCGAAAGTACAAGCCGGGAAGATCATCCAGGCGATTGCTCCGATCGTCGGCGGCAAAGGTGGCGGTCGGCCGGACAGCGCTCGCGGCGCTGGTAAAGATCCTTCGAAGATCGATGAAGCGCTGAACCAAGCCCGCGCCTTGCTGACCTGAGTGGTAGGGACGGCGCGCTGCGCCGTCCGAACGACGTTACCGGCACGCTCAGCCTGCAGCACGCCAGAGCTTGCCACGCGCGCCGGAGGCCGCAGCGCGGCGTCCCTACCTACGGCATGATGAGCGTGATGAAGGCGGTGATGGAAACGCCGATCGACAGCACGAACACGTACGCCACCCCGCCGACGCCGCACTTGAACGTCGTCTTAATCCAGCCCTGCTTGTAGACGCGGCGGATCGACAGGAACACCTGCACGGCTGCCGCCACTGACAAGATGAACACGAGGAGCGGCTGGATCGCCGGCAGAACCCGCATGGTGCCCATACTTATCATCGTGATCACCACCACCGCGACGTAGACAAATGTGTGGATGTGTAGCGCGCAGACGAGATCCTCCACGTAGTATCGGCGCTGCCGGATGTAGAGCACCTTCAGGACGAAGGCGAATAGCGGCACGCAGGCCAGCATCATCGTCGGAATGTTGCTGCGCAGCGTCTCGAGGAAGATCTCCGCCTTGGTGCCGTCCTCGCCGAATTTTTCTTTCACGCGGCCCTCCAGCCAAATCTCGAGCGGCTCCTTCGGCTTACCGTCGCTGTCGAACTGGATCACACCGTAGTTTTTCGACGTCGATCGTGGGATAGGAGGTCCGATGAAATCGGCGGGCGGTGGCGTAGTTGCGACGCCTGCCTGAGGTGCCTCGGGCACAACCCCTTCCATAAAGGCAAGCGCCGTCTCCAGCCGCACGGTGTCTTTGGTCTTGAACTCCTTCTTACCGGCGAGGTTCCTCAGCCGCATCATTCCTTTTTTGAAAAGCGCACGTTCCTCCAGCGTGCCTTCCCCGGGCTCGGGTGCAGCCCACTTCTGTCGCGCCGCTTCGATACGGGCGCGTTGCTCGGGAATGAGCGGAGAATCCGGAGCAAGGAGCTTGGCGACTGCCGTGTCGATCTCCGCGCGATCTTCCGCGGTGAGCTCGATGTCGCGCTTATCTTCAAAGCCATCAAAGTTGACGAGCTTTGCGAGAAGGAAAAACGCGATGCTCGCGAGCAGGTAGAGGCGCAACGGATGGACGTAGCGCACGCGGCGGCCGGCGTTGAAATCGTTCGTCAGGCGCCACGGACGCATGAGCAGAACGCCCACCGTCTGGAGGAACTTCGTGTCCCAGTTAAAGAGCGAATCGAGCGCGTCAATCCCGACGCGCCAAAGCGAGCGTCGGTAGTCGATCGCGTGCTGTCCGCAGGCCGAGCAATATTCCCCGGCGAGCGGCGTGTCGCAGTTCTCGCATTTCGTCAGCGGCTCGACGGGCTTCTTTCGCTTACTGAACAAGCGGCGGTTGCGGGGTTGATCGACGGCATCCACAGCCGCGTCGGCAAGGATGAACTGCGTCGTTTCGTCGGCCATCGACGGAACGTTACCCGAAAGCAGCTGCCTACGGCAACGTCACTTCAGCGCCGCCCAGACCCGATGCACGTCATCGTGATCTTCGAGCGTCTGGAGGAACTCGCCGGTGTGAGTGCGCTCTTGGTCCGTCAACTCGGGATGGCTCTTTCCGACGTAGCCCAATTCGCTCGTGATCACCGTCCAGCCGTTCTGCGAAAGCCACTGCGAGACGGCGTGCAAGTCGGTTCGCTCGGTCGTGAAGCGGGCGCCTGTCGTTCCTTGGGGAATGTCATCGTTCTCCGCGTGGGAGAGCGGCTCGACATTCTGCGCGCCGGCTTCGATTGCAGCCTCCTCGATGTCGACTGAATCGGCGTGGTGCGCTTCCACCAGCCCAACGTGATCGAACAGGAACTTGTTGCTGCCGGGCGCGCCAAGCTGGCCGCCTTTCTTGAACAGGACACGCATCTCGGGCGTGGTGCGGTTGGTATTATCCGTCAGCACTTCGACGATGATCGGCACCTTGTTCGGCGCATAGCCTTCGAAGACGACGTGATCCATGACCAGCTTTTCGTCGCCAATGCCCGCGCCTTTCTTGATCGCGCGCTCGATCACATCACGCGAGACGCTCGCCCGTCGCGCTTTTTCAACAGCGGCAAACAGGCGCGCGTTCGCCCCCGGATCAGCGCCACCCATCTTGGCGGCGACGGAGATTTCCTTCACGAGCTTGCCGGTGACCTGGCCTTTTTTCAGACCGGCGACTTCACGCTTCGCGTGCAACCATTGGCGCCCCATGCGCAGGATGTAACAGGCTGAGCAGGTGAGGACAAGCACGTCGCCGCAGCAGAGCCCCACGCTGCGGCGCGCGCCGGATGAAGAATGGCTAGAGCGCCAGCCCGCAGGCCCAGCGTGTCCTCCTACGAAGCACCAAGTTTTTTGTCCGGCTTCGTTCCGCCGTAGCGGAACCAGACGGTGGTGATCTTGCCATCGCGCACTTCGTAGATCGCGATCGTTTCAAGTGTGCCGGGCCCTTCCGGGAGTGTCATGCGCACGCGCTCGTGATCGACAACCGTGTCACCGAGCACAATGCGCTTCACGATTTCGGCATGAAGCCGCGTGTTGGCGAAGCGCTTTGTGTAGCGCTCCCTCAGCTGCGAACTGCCGCGGGCGAGAAGCTTGTCGGGTAGCTCGAACAGCTGCGCATCCTCCGCGTACGTCACGAGGAATGCATCGATGTCCCGGGCGTTGTAAGCCTCGAGCTGTGCTTGGACGACGGCCTCTGCGCCTGCTTCCGCGGCGGCGACGTCGAACGCGATGCAAACCGCGGCCGCTAAGACGATCAGTAGGCGGTTCAGATCAATCATATTCCCGCTCTAACCAGCTGCTGCAGCTCCCGCGCGTATCCGTGACCCATGCGCGGTGTGCTCCGGTTCATCGGGCGACAGCCGGTGCGCGCTGCTTTTTCGAACCCTCCGAGGCGAGGCGAACCGCGAGTTTCCTCCCTT
>DATHXZ010000193.1:0-4743 GCA_035459405.1 Chthoniobacterales bacterium | reverse complement strand
CCATTGCACCTGCGGCCGAGCCGGCCGATGCCGCCGAGGAGCCGATCGCCGTGACGCCGGCTGCGAAAGCTTCGCCGCGTGCGACCGCTCCGGCAGCAGCAGGCCCGGTTACGACTCCAACCCCGCGCGGTGTACTGCCATCCGCAGTGACGACAACTCCGGAGACCGATGACGTCGCTGCGCCGGCGCCGACGCCTGGCGGCGGCGCCGCTGAGAAGGCCGACCAAGGCGACGCCACACCGACTCCAACGCCATCGCCGAACGCACGCGGCAAGAAGCCGAAGCGCACGGCCAAGCCGAGCGAAGACGTTGACGTGGCCGAGGACGAAGAGGCGCGGCCCGCCGTTAGCTCGGCGTCATCGCCGCACCGTCGCTTGCCCGTTGCACGGCGAGCGACCGCGCGTACGCGAGCGTGTCGATTGCATCGATCGTCTTGTCGCGCCGGATTGCTTTGATGCGCGGGAATCGCAGCGCGAGGCCGCTCGCGTGCCGTGTGCTCGGCTGCACGGAATCAAACGCGACCTCGAGCACGACATCCGGTTTCACCTGGCGATAACGGCCGTCGTCGACGAGCGTGTTCTGTTTGAAATGCTCGGTCAACTCGGCGATCTCAACGTCGGTTAACCCGCTGTAGGCTTTGCCGATCGGCAACAGCTCTCCCGTCGCATCGTCGCGCACCGCAAAGGTGTAATCACTGAGCACGTGATTGCGCTTCCCATGCCCTAGCTCCGCGGCGACGACGACAACATCGAGCGTCGCGAGCTCCTTCTTAAGCTTGAACCAAAACATCCCGCGCCGCCCCGGCGAGTAGAAGCTCTCCGGATCTTTTACCATCAAGCCTTCATTCAGCCGGCGGCGCGCCAGGCCGAACGCCTGATCCAATTCGTCCGCGGAATGGACAGGTGAGATCTCGGAAAGCTGAAACTGCGGCGGTAGTCGCAACGCGCGGAGAAGATCACGGCGTTCGCGTAGCGGTGCTTTCAACAGCGAACGCCCGTCAAGCCAGAGCAGATCAAACGCGACGAATGCAACCGGCACGTCGGCTGAAGCCATGTCGAAGAGATCCGTTCCGTGGCTCTTGCGCCCGAGCCGTTTCTGCAGATCGAAGAAGGTGAGCTTGCGGCCATGTTCGAAGGCCATGATCTCGCCATCGACAATCAGCTCGGCTTCAAAAGCGCCGGCGCGCTCGACCAGCTCCGAAAATTGGTCGGTCATGCGTCGCAGGTCGCGCGAGAAGATTTCGACGCGATCGCGTCCGCGATGCAGCTGCGCGCGGATGCCGTCGAACTTGTCTTCGACATAGATCGCGTGCGCTCCGTCGTTGCCTTCGGTGAACCGCGCCCAGATCGCCTCCGCGGTCGGCTCCGGGCTCGCGAGCATGCATTTGATCGGGCGAAACAACGAGAGCTCGGCCGTGCGTAGCTCGCCGCGCGATGCGAGCAGCGCCGTCTGGCCAATATCGCCGAGCAGCATGTTCGCCTCCTTGACGTCGTCGAGTGGCGCCGCAAACGCGTTGGCGATTGCCTCCTCGACGAGCCCTTCACGCAACCCGATGCGCAGATCGCTCGTTAGGATTTTGACGACGTACTGACCTTCGCGGGCGGACAGTCTCGCGAGCCGCGCCTGGAGCAGCTCGGTCTTCGCAAGCGGCCCTCGCGCTTTGTGGAGGTTGTCGAACAGCCGCTTTGACTCGACGAGCGTGAATGGCTCTGGCGACGTCCTGCCATCCAGCGCTTCGAATGCAGTCTTCCCGGCATCACCGTGGCTTCCCGCGATGCGGTGAAGATCGGAATCGTGGAGCTTCGTCGCTCCGAGCGTCGCGCGAAAGATGACCGCCCAGCCGACCTGCAGGGTGCGCGGATCGCTCTGCGCGAAAGCTTTGCCGGTGAGATAACGCGTTGCGATCGGAAGTTGCTCGCCGTCGAGCGACCGCAGGTATTCAGCCAGCAGCCGCACCTTCTCGAGCTTCGCGGGCGTGGCGGCGATTGCTTCACCGACGTCGGCGAAGCGCGCGAACTCTGACTCGTCAGGCGCGAGCGTAGCAGCCGCGGAATTCGTTGCCGCCGAACCGGCAGCTTTCGGCAGCATCAACTCGAGCTGGTTCTGCTCGCTTAGCGCCCATGCTTCCACCCCACGCTCCCGCAGGTCGCGGGCAAATTCCGCCGCGAAGCCGTGCAACGTCAGCACGCGCTTCGGCTGCACCAGTTCGACGTATCGGACAAGGTCCGTGTAATCCGCATGATCTGAGAGCGGGAACGCCGCGTCGACCTGATAGCGATACTTCGCGTTCGGATCGACCGCCCACCCGCTGATCATCGCGACGCGCTTGTTCGGGATCTTCTCGATCATCCGCGAGCGATTCGCGCTCGGCGGGCAGATCAGCACTTTGCCGGTGACGTGATTCGCGTTATAGCGCTCGTAATTGCAAAACGATTGGCCGAACTGCTCGTAGATCCGAGTCATCCGAAAAACCGATCCGTGCAGCATCGCCGTCAGGCCGGCGCCGGCGAGCGAGCAGAGAATCTCCTGCGCTTTGCCTAACGAGTACCCGAGCAGCACCGGTACTGCGCCCTCCTCGAGCGCGTCGCGGCAGAAGGCGACGATCTCTGCGACGACATCTTCTGTTGGCGGGAGACGATAACGCGGCAAGCCGTACGTCGTCTCCATGATCAACGTGTCCGCCTGCCGCCATTCCGTTGCCTCGGCCGAGCGGCCGGGGCGCAACTTGAAGTCGCCCGTGTAGAGCAACGAGCCCGCATCTGTCTCAAGAAAGAACTGAGCCGAACCGAATATATGCCCCGCCGGCAGCAGGGTGAGATTGAGCCCGCGTACCTCGGTCGGCTGGCTGAAGGGCACGATGTGCTCGTGCCGGTCACCCGGCATCCGCGCCTGCATCAAACGCGCTGTCCCTTGCGAGACGATGATCGCCTGGTGCGGCGCGATGTGGTCGCTGTGCGCGTGCGAGACAAACGCCAGCGGCTTCGCGTCCCACGGATCGAGCCAAAGATCATGCGCCGGCAGGTAAACGCCGCGGTCGTAGCGAACCGGAATCACGCGATAATTACGCGCGGAATCAGCGGAACGAAACTCCCGCCGCAACCAGACATCGCAACTCAATGACTCGCCTGGTGGCGCCGACCTGCATTGACAGTGCGACCTGCAAACGATTGGATACCGCCGATGAAGTTGTGGATCCGCATCGTTGCCCTCGCTGTTGCGCTCACGACGGCTACTGCCGACGCGGCAAAACTGCCGGGCGCGGCAAACGAGTTCCGCCAGCTCACCGAAGCGACCCCTCTGCCGAAGGCACTCGATCCGGCATTCGAGTTTCGCAAGACCAAGCTCTTCTTTCTCGGCGACGCACCTGGACCACGGCGCGGCGGCGGGCTCACCGGCGGGGCGGTGCGGGATCCGTCGATTGGATTCGAAGGTGCGTACCGTTTGCACGGTGCCGTCACCGGGCTCGATCAGCGACGCCGGTTCGGTCACTATTTCGACTTCTTCTGGCGCGCCAAACGGTCGGCGAATGTGACCGTCCGGCTCGAATATCGGCAGCAGACCCTGCGTTCGTTCACGCAGGCTCGCGAAGTCAGCTACGCGAATGTGCGAGGCAACACGAAGACTTCGTTTGCGGTTATCGGCGACGATTTTTTTGCGGATGGGCGCATCACTGCCTGGCGCTGCCTGCTCGTCGAAAATGGCAGGATCGTGGCGGAAGAACGGTCGTTCCTGTGGCGATGAAAGCAGGCGTCGGCGCGAGACAAACGGTACCCCTTGAGCAGTTCCGGCGAGGTCGAGCACGTCGCCAACCGGTGCGCTAAAACCCCCGCGAGGTTTGACACTGCCGAGGGCAATCTTATAGTTTTTCGAAAGAAAATCCCGTGCAGTCATCAATCCAAGTCGGGGTCAACGGTCAGGCCGTCTGGGTCAAGGTCGAAGGCAAAGGCAACTTCCTAAACAGCGGTAATCTGAAGGAGTTTGCCCGCGAGATGGTGAACCGCGGCCATCGTGAGTTCATCGTCGATCTCGAGAACTGCGCGATGATGGATTCGACGTTCATGGGCACGATGGCGGGCGTCGCGCTACGGCTGAAGGAGCTTGGGCACGGTCATCTGCACGTCATTCATGCGGGGCAGCGAAGCCGCGATTTGCTCACCGGGCTCGGGCTCGACCAGATCTTTCACATTCACTCGAACAGCTCCGGCACGCCGGAATACACGCAGCAGCTCGCCGATGCGAGTTCGGCCGAGCCGTCGATTCAAAAACAACGCCAGGCGCAGCAGATGCTCGACGCGCACGAGGCGCTCTGCGAGGCAGCGCCCGAGAATTTTTCGCGGTTCAAAGACGTTCTCGATTACCTAAAGCAAGACCTCCAGAAACAGCCCACCACCAAGTAGCCTGGCCCTGGACATCATGTGGCCGTATCTACTTGCCGGGCTGCTTTTCGCCTGCGTAGGAGGGTGGCTCTGGACGTGGCGCAAGCAACAGGACCGCATCCGCCAGCTGGAGCGGTCTAACGAGGAGATCCAGGTCGAAGAGACGCTCGTCTTCGATTTCCTGCATGGCCTCGGGGCGGCGTTCACGGAGACGATCCGCGCCGCTGATCTACACCGGCTGATTGTCGAGGGAGCAACACGCATCCTCGATGCGCATGGCGGTGCGCTCTATGTAATCGAGCGTGGCGGGGGGCGGCTCGTGCCGGCGTTCATCTCGAAAGGCTGCCCGCCGCTCGTCGAGGTGCCG
>DATHXZ010000192.1:0-4041 GCA_035459405.1 Chthoniobacterales bacterium | reverse complement strand
ATTCTCAGTGCTCGAGAAAATACTGCGAGGATTCCCGCAGGGTCCTCCCAGCAGGCAACGCGCAGCAGCGGCTTCCGCGATTTTTTCATGCTCGGCATCCATCACATCGTCACCGGTTACGACCATCTGCTTTTCTTGTTCGGCTTGCTGATCGTGTGCCGCACGGCGCGTTCGGGCGTGCTGTTGATCACTTGTTTTACGCTAGCGCATTCGCTCACCCTGGCGCTCTCGACATTTGGCCTGGTCGATCTGCCGGGCCTCTTTGTGGAAGCGACGATCGCCGCCTCGATTTTGTATGTCGGGATCGAGAATTTGTTTCGCCGGGATGCCGCGCTCAGCTGGCGTTGGGTGCTCACCTTTGCGTTTGGATTGATTCACGGGCTCGGCTTCGCCGGCGTGCTGCATGACATGGGGATTGCCAAGAGCGGCAGCGCCGCCGTCGTGCCATTGTTCGCGTTCAATCTCGGCGTCGAAGCCGGGCAGCTCGCCATCGCGGCGATCGTCCTGCCGATCTTGTGGAAGCTGCGCGATCATCGCGCGTTCCTCCGGATCGGAGTGCCGGCGTGTTCCGTGCTCGTAGCGGCTGCGGGCGCGTATTGGCTGATCGAACGAACGCTGCTCGGCGAGTAGCGTTCGTCATTGGTCGGCAAGGCACCGGTCCAGAGAACCGCTATGACTGCGGTTTTCGTGTCCGGACTGCGTACAGACTTTTCTGTTCCAGCTCCCGCTACTTGCCCGCGAGCACAATCGGGCCTTCTGCTTTCGGCACGCCGCCTCTGCGTTCCACGCTGACGGCAAAGGCGCTCGGCAGCTCGACGCGGATCTTCGGTTTGAAGACGTAGCGCGTGCTGCCTGATTTCTCGACTCGGAAAACGCCGGCGTCGATTGGGTTGGCGAAGCGCGCGTCGACGATCCAAAGCTGGTAATCGCGATCGGCCGCGCTCGGCGGGACCTTGTTCGTGTTCAACACGCCGCGCTGCCTCTCCGAATCCCACGCCAGCACTGCTGAGGCTTCCGGCGCATTGCTGAACTTCGAGGAGAGCGTCGCGACCTGGATGTTCGCAGCAAGGTCCGGTTCGTTGCCTTCCTGTGATTCGGCGACACGTTCGCGCCGCGCTTCCACCTGCGCCAGCTTTTGCTCCGATTCATCGCGCGCGGCGGCGAGGGTCGCCATCTGCGCTCGCGCGTCGGCTTCGCGTTGTTGCAGCTCGACTACCTGCTGCTCCGCGCGCTCCTTCTGGGCCGCGAGTCTGGCAACTTGCGTCTGCGCTTCCGTAACCTCGCGCGCAGATGCCGCGAGCTGCGCGTCGGTGTCGGCGTTCTCTTTCTGCACGGTTGCGAGTTGCTTGGCCAGCTGCTGGCGATCGGCAAAGGCGATCGCGCACGCGATCGCGAGCGAGGCCGCGATCGCCCACGGGATCCACGCGGCACGAGACACTGATTGCACCGACGCGGTCTTTGTCTCGCGGATCTCGGCAAGTATCCGCGCCTCCAGGTTCGCTGACGGTGCGCGCGGCGGCACCGTATGCGCCAGTTGCGCAATCGTTTCCGAAAGTTCGTCGACGTGGCGACGTAGTTCGTCGTTGCCGTCGAGTTGGGCTTCGAAGGCGCGCGCTTCCTCTGGATCGAGCGTGCCGAGTACGTAGAGGGAAGCCTGCTCTTGGAGTTGCTCGTCAATCATCGGCTCGCTCCAGGAATGCGCGCAGCGCAACAAGGCCACGGCGGATGCGCGCTTTGATCGTGCCGAGCGGCTCGCCCGTTTTCGCGGAGATTTCGCTCTGCGTCAGACCGCGAAAGAATGCGAGATCGATCGCTGCACGCTGCGCCTCCGGTAAACGCGACAGGGCGTTGCGAATGCGTGTTCGTTCTTCGGCGTGGTCGAGCATTTCGTCCGCTTGCTCGCCGTGGTCGTGGGGCGCAGCGGCACTTTCCGCGGCCGCTGCTTCCAATGTGCGGCCGCGCCGCTGCCGCAGCCGCAGCCGGTCGAGCGCTCGGTTCCGCGAAATCATCACCGCCCAGGTGAAAAGACCGCTGCGTGCCGGATCGTAGGTGGAAGCTTTCTTCCACATCTGCACGAACGATTCCTGCACGACATCCTCGGCTTCCTTCGCGTCGCCAAGGATCTCGTAGACCATCGAGAAAAGCCCGGGTGCGAAACGGCGATACAATCCGGAGAACGCCGCCTCGTCCGCCGCCACGACTCGACGCATCAACTCCTGATCCGCGGCGTCCTGATTGCGCCGCTCGAGGCTGCGCGCTGCCCGCCGGCCATCAGAGCCCTGATCGCTGCGTCCAGCAGTGGGGAATTGGGCCATGGCGCGCCAAGAAGCTGACTGCAAGCCACGCGCGCGGCAAGTATTAGCTGCGGGCGGGCCGAAGAACCCGGCAGCGGTGGAGACGATCACATCATTTAGACGCGAGCGTCTGCCGATCAGATGCATCGTGAAACCGCAGAGGCCGTGACTTCTCAGCAGGATTCAGCAGAGACAAACGTTTTTTTACTTTTCACGGAACTTCGGACAACCATCCGGGCTTTCGATGCGTATGCTCTTTGTGTTCGGACGCCAGCGGCAATCATTGCAGGCTGAAGACCAGCGGATTTACGCGGTAATTCGCGAGTTGTTCGAAAAACACCAGAGACTAATCAATCAGCACCACCACACGATGACATCCTTACGCAACTTCTCCTTCGCGCGCCGAACGCTTTCGGTCGCGCTGCTTCTCACCTCTGTATTCTTCACCGGTTTGGCATTCAGCCCGATCTCGGCACAACAAGCGGCTGATCAGCAGCCGGTTGCGAATGAGACACCTGAGCTTGCGGCATTTCGTCAGGCGGTCGGCGGCTCGATCATCCCGCTAATTGTAGAGCTGAAACGCGACCCGGCCGTCTTGCATCGCCACGCGGAGGAGCAGGCGGGCCGGCCGATGTCCGAGGACGACCTGATGGCCTACATGCGAGAACTGCTCGTCGAGCAGAATGACTTTCTAGGCCAACTTTCGACGCGCGGTGTCCGGGCGCTCATGCGTCAGACGAATGTGACGCAGCTCGACGGTGCGGCGCGCCCGATTCAATACCGCTTCGCCTATCTGCTGAACGGCTTCGTCGCATATGTCGCGAGCGACGATGTCGAGCGGCTGAAAGCGCAGCCCGAAGTCGCGCACGTGAGCGAGCCGGTGCAGGCAGAATTCCATCTCGATCGCGCGATCGATTACAGCCT
The DNA here is from genome assembly GCA_035459405.1 of Chthoniobacterales bacterium. Classification (GTDB taxonomy): domain Bacteria; phylum Verrucomicrobiota; class Verrucomicrobiia; order Chthoniobacterales; family UBA10450; genus JACCTI01. The sequence goes on along the minus strand of DATHXZ010000192.1, from coordinate 823 downwards.
CGGCACTCAGCCAAACCCGGCCGATCGGCGCACTGCTGTTTACGGCGCGACGCAAGAGTTTCGGCCGGTGGACACTGGAGCGAATCCTGAAACCCCGCGGCCGAAGATCGACGGCTTCGAAGGCCAGGGACAGAACATCGCGATCATCGACTCGGGTGTCGATTACCGGCACCCGATGTTTGGCGGCATCGGGCAGCAAACGCAGCCGCCTCGCGTCTCAGGCCGTCCAGAGAGCCCGAACGACAACAAGAAGGTGATTTACTTTTACACCTTCAATGAGCCGCTCGGCGACCCGACCGACGACTTTGGCCACGGCACCCTCGTTGCCTCCTGTTCGTCCGGTTTCACCGTTGACGGCAACACGCCGCCACGCGCGGGCTACGGCACGGGCTTAGACGGGCGCGGGGTAGGACCGACGCCAAACGGCGCGCAGTTGTTCGGCACGGCGCCGCAATCGCGCATCATGGCTTACAAGGTTTGTGGTCCCGCCCCTAACTGCGCGGGCGACATTGAGCTTTCGATGGAGGATGCTGCGTCGCCGGTCACGCTGGTAGGATCCAGCGACGGTAGCACTTCTGTCCCCACGATGATCCGAAAGCCCGTTGCCGACGTGATCAATCTCTCGTTGGGCGACACGACCGGCAACCCCGCAGGCTCCACCGCTCGGGCCGCCAACAACGCCGCTCTTGCCGGCACGATTCTGGTGGCATCCGCCGGCAACAGCGGAGCTCCGGGAGCCGCTGGTGATGGCACGATTGGTTCCCCCTCTGCCGCTACACTTGCGATCTCGGTCGCGGCGAGTCTCGACCCGAATTCTGTCGGT
>DATHXZ010000191.1:0-1581 GCA_035459405.1 Chthoniobacterales bacterium | reverse complement strand
ACATTCATGGCCCTGCAGCGCTGCCCGAACCTCATCTTGCTGCCGACGCGCTTCGATGTGTATCGACGCGAGTCGCAGACGATTCGCGAAATCCTGCGCCGGTTCTCGCCCCTCGTGGAGCCGCTCTCGCTCGACGAAGCTTACCTCAACGTCAGCGCGCATCCGGGTGCGCCGGGTCCGCTCGCGCAGGTCATCCGGCAGTTGATCTTCGCGAAAACAAAGCTGACCGCGTCCGCCGGCATCGGGCCTAACAAATTGATCGCGAAGATTGCGAGCGACATGAACAAGCCGAACGGCCAGTGCGAAGTCACGCCGGACGGAGTGTCGGAGTTCATGGCCACACTTCCGGTGCGGAAGCTTTGGGGAATCGGCGCGGTGACCGAGCAGAAGCTACAGCAGATGGGGATCTCCACGTGCGCCGATCTGCAGCGCTACTCGCGCGCGGAGCTGAGTGAAGGATTCGGCAAGTTTGGTCTCGAGCTGTATGAGCAGTGTCGCGGGATCGATCACCGGGAGGTAGAGCCGCACCGCGAACGCAAGTCGCTCAGCAACGAGCGCACATTTTCCGCCGATCTCGAAACGCTCGAGGAATGCGACGAGAAGCTCGTCGAGCTGGTCGAGGAGCTCCAATCGGAGCTGTCGCAGAAAGCAGCCGATCGCGAGGTGACGAAGATTTTCGTGAAGCTGAAGTTCCACGACTTCTCTCGCACCACGGTTGAGCGCGCCGGTCTACCTACCACGCTCGATGCGTTCCGCGATCTGCTGCGCGAGGGCTTCGCACGCACAGGCAAGAGCGTGCGATTGCTCGGTGCCGGCGCGCGGTTCGCGTCGGCGGACGCGCAGGACGAGGCGCAGCTCGCGTTGCTTTAGTGCGTAGGGACGGCGCGCTGCGCCGTCCAAGCGATGTTGCACGCGCAGGAGACGTGCGGACGTTTGCTGGCGTGGCACGCGCGTCCCCGCCGCAGCGCGGCGTCCCTACCCAGCAGAGCGAAACGCGGCGAACGTCCGGCATGCGATCCAACCTCTTCTCGCCACTTCAGCTGCGCGACGTGCGGATTCGCAACCGCATCGGCGTATCGCCGATGTGTCAGTACTCGAGTGTCGACGGCTTCGCGAATGACTGGCATTTCGTTCATCTCGGCAGCCGCGCGGTCGGCGGAGCCGGGCTGGTGATTGCTGAAGCGACGGCGGTTGTGCCGGAGGGGAGGATTAGCCCGCAGGATCTTGGCCTTTGGAAGGATGAACAGATTGAGATGCTCGGGCGGATTTTCCGGTTCGTGGAAGCGCAGGGCGCGGTCGCTGGAATCCAGCTGGCGCATGCGGGGCGCAAGGCGAGCACGCCACCGCCTTGGGAAGAGGGCAGTGCGGTGAGCGAAAGCGAGGGAGGTTGGCGTCCGATCTACGCGCCAACAGCGGAGGCATTCGAGGAGGGCGATATTGTTCCGCAGGAGATCGATGCTGCGGGGATACGCCGTGTAGTCGATGCTTTTGCCGCGGCGGCGCGACGCGCTGAAGCCGCCGGTGTGAAGGTGTCGAGATCCACGCTGCGCATGGTTATCTGCTGCACGAGTTTCTCTCGCC
>DATHXZ010000190.1:0-10149 GCA_035459405.1 Chthoniobacterales bacterium | reverse complement strand
TAACGAGTGACAGCGACATCTCGCAGCTCGGCGGGAAGGAACTCCAGCGCGCCTACTGCGACGACCCCGAGCGCTTCCGCCGCCGCGCCCTCTGCGCCGTGCGCGAGACCCGCGCCGTCTCCGATCTCCTCAGCCCGAGCTACTTCATCCAGGCGCGCATTTTCCCTTACAACTACCAGGACGTGATCGTGCGCGGCAACGCCACGCGCATCAACGCCCTCTTCCTCCGCGAATACTTCCGCCGCCGCCACAGCATCCCCGAGTTGCCGATGGTGCGCGGCTTCGAGGGCGGCTACACCGCGATGTATTTCACCGGCGTCGCGCGCAACGTCTGGCATTGCGACATCGCCTCGCTCTACCCGTCGGTCATGCTGCAGTTCGATGTCTTCCCCGTGACCGATCAACTCCAGATCTTCCGCAGCCTCCTCACCGATCTGCGGAAGTTTCGCTTGGAAACCAAAGCCGCCATGCGCGCGGCGACGGATCGCGCCGAGCAGCAGTATCTGCACGCCCTGCAGAACACCTTCAAAATCCTGATCAACAGCTTCTACGGCTATCTCGGATTCGCGCAGGGCCACTTCGCCGATTTCGACGCCGCTGCACGAGTCACGCAGATCGGCCGCGAGCTCCTGCAAAAGATGATCGACTGGCTCAACGCCAGAGGCGCGCAGGTGATCGAAGTCGACACCGACGGCATCTACTTCGTCCCGCCGCACTCTGCTGTAGCCGGGGATGCCATCCCCGTCCGCTCTAGAGCAGGCGACGCACAAGCCCAGCCGGGGACAGCGTCCCCGGCTACAACGCCGGAGCAACTCCGCTCCGAGCTCGCGCAAATCCTCCCCCCAGGCATCGAAGTCGAGCTCGACGAGCAATTCGACGCGATGTTCAGCTACAAGGCGAAGAACTACGCGCTCCTCACGAAGGAGGGCGAAGTCGTGATGAAAGGCGGCGCCTTGAAATCGCGCGGCCTCGAGAAATTCCAGCGCGTCTTCCTCGAGCAGATCATCAAGCTCCAGATGCAGGGCAAACCCGAAGCCATCCCGCAGTTGCGCGACGATTACGAGCGCCGCATCCGAGCCGGCGAAATGCCGATCGAGATGCTGATGAAAACCGACACCCTCCAGGACAGTCTCGAAAAATATCGCCAGAAAATCGCCGGAGGCGGCCGCAACCGCGCCGCCGCCTACGAGCTCGCACTGGCGAGCGGCCGAGCATACAAACCCGGCGACCAAATCAGCTACTACATCAAAGCCACGCCAAAGAAGGTCGCCGCCTACGAAGCCGCGAAATTAGCGAGCGACTTCGACCCGCAAAACCGCGACGAAAACACCGACTACTACGTCGCGAAGCTGGACGAGCTGGTGAAGAAGTTTGGCGGTCTCGCAAAGAGCAACGCGAAATCGGACGCGAAGCAGGAGAGCCTCGCGTTTTGAGACGGCCTGCACGATTGCGGCAAACGGCGAGAACGTGTTACTGTGAGCAGCGATGAGCGCGTGCTTGGATACATCTGACGTTCTCGAACTCTCTCGTGCGACGCTGAAGGAGACGAATCGACGATTGGAAGCAATTCCCGCGGATTTGTGCGCGCCGTTCAATGCCGAAGCGGCGAATCTCGAGCAGCAGCTGCTCGCCGTTTATCGAACCGTAGCGCTTTGCGTTCGTAAAGAAGATGACCTCGACAAAGTCGCGGCATGGTGGGCTGCGATGACAAATATCTGTGATGAGTTCGCAGGGCGGCTTGCAACACTGTCCGAAGAGCATCCGCAATGTGGCTCAGAAGTCTTCTACGACCGCGTCCTGGACCTGCGTAACAAATGCCAGAGACTCCAGGCGATGCACCGCTAGCCGAGTTTCTGCGGGAGGAAATCCCGCGTCTGGCAGTTCTCTATGACCGCTTCGCCCACGCGCTCGATCCATTCGATCCTGCTCGCGATGTCGCGGAACAAACTTTCAACAGCGAACTCGCTGGCTGGTTCGACTTACTCCCACATCCGAAACCGGCGTTTGGCGATTTTCGCCGACACGTGGTTCAGCTTTGTCGTCAACACCTGCGGGCGAGTGACAAACCGCGATCGATTTGAGTCGTCGGTAGCGGCCGCAACCGCGCCGCCGCCTCCGAGCTCGCGCTGGCGAGCGGCCGAGCCTACAAACCCGGCGACCAAATCAGCTACTACATCAAAGCCACGCCAAAGAAGGTCGCCGCCTACGAAGCCGCCAAGCTAGCAAGTGACTTCGACCCCCAAAACCGCGACGAAAACACCGACTAGTATGTCGGCAAGCTCGGCGATCTGGCGAAGAAGTTTGCGGCCGTCACCACATTGGCTGTAAATCAGACGCGAAGCAGGAGAGCCTGCGCTCTGATTACGGCGTCAAATGTTGCACGTCAGAAAGTGCCATACGTCAGCGGGGACGGAAGGCTGTGGAATTCTGGCCTCGCTTATGCCCGCTAAAACCACCTGTCGAACTCAGGGTCGATTTGAAACTCGCACAGCCCCCGCGCCTTTAACCGCTCGATCTCCGCGCGGGCGGCAGCCCGGACCAATGCGGCCCGTTCGACCGCAGGCTTCCTGGCGATCACCGGATTTTCCTCGTAATGAAACACATTCACGCTCGGAATAATCTTGATCTGCAGGGCCGTCGCCACGCGCAGGCGGCGGTCGGTTAACCGGCGGCCTTCATCGAAAACGAAGTAGCGCCGCCTCGCGTGCCGCTCCGTCCCGAGGCGAACCAGCAACTTGGCGTAGCTGTAGCCCACGAAAGCTTTGCCAGCGAAATGCCTCCGTGCCGCAGGGGTGCCGATGATGTACGTGCGCTCTAGCATTCCCTCCCGCCGCAGAATCATCTCGACCAAAGCTGGAAAGACACGCGAGTGCGGCGGCTTCAAGTCGACCATGAGGTCAGCCTTGTTTTTGCACGTCATTACCACTTCTTCGAAGCGCAAAAGCCGGTGCTGACCCCCGCACGTGCGCAGGCAGCGCAACTCCGCCCAAGTCAGCTCATCAACGTTCCGCTCGTCTCTGTAGTACGCCCAAAGATCGCGGTCGTGCCGCATAACCGCGTGACCGTCCCTGCTTTCGCGCACATCAACTTCCAGCGCGGGATAACCGCGATCCAGCGCGGCCTGCAGCGCGGCCATGCTGTTATCCGGAAATCTGCCCTCCACCACCCCGCCGCGGTGGGCGATGAGCAGAAACTTAGACGTCTGTGCGCTCGCCGGGCAGTTAAGATCGCCAAAAACGGTCGCTGATCTCATAAGAACGCGGTCGTACACGCGTTGTGCGTCATTACGATGACAGAATACGCATCTCGCGACCACATGATAGACGGCGAGCGTTCAGGTCCATCCGCTGGACAAATTCCAGCGCGTCTTCCTCGAGGAGATGATCAAGCTCCAGGTGCAGGGCAAACCCGAAGCCATCCCGCAGCTGCGAGACGACTTTGAGCGCCGCATCCGCGCCGGCGAAATGCCGATCGAGATGCTGATGAAAACCGACACCCTCCAGGACAGCCTCGAGAAGTATCGCCAAAAATGCCGGAGGCGGTCGCAACCGCGCCGCCGCCTACGAGCTCGCCTTGGCCAGCGGCCGAGCCTACAAACCCCGCGACCAAATCAGCTACTACATCAAAGCCACGCCAAAGAAGGTCGCCGCCTACGAAGCCGCGAAGCTAGCGAGCGACTTCGACCCTCAAAACCGCGACGAAAACACCGACTACTACGTCGCGAAGCTCAACGAGCTGGTGAAGAAATTCGGCGGCCTCGCGAAGAGCAACGCGAAAGCACCGCAGCAGGAGAGTTTCGCGTTGTAGTCACACCGCGCGGACGCTTGCAGTCGCGCGTTCCGAATCAGATCATCTCCGGGTGCGCGAGTCAGTCATCAAAGCTGATCCGCAGATACTGCGAGGAACGCCGTGTTTCGCCGGAACGCGAGTCCTGGTTCGAACAAATCTCCATTACCTTGAGGCGGATACTTCCCTGTACGAGTTCTATGAGGCTCCCGATGGTCACGCGCGAGCAAGTCCACCGGGTGATCGAAGAGGTGGCGCGAGACAGAGGCCCGCTACGCCAGCGATTGGCAGAACACGACGAAGACCCTGAGAGTGGCACGCGGTGGGAGGAACTACGCGGTCGACTGCTCAGTAGTCGTAGCGGAGCTGCGTGAAACGCAATTCGATGGAGGCCCGTATCCAAACGCCGCCCGCAGCTTTGGATGTGTGCTTAGCGGCACGGCCTTGCCGATTTGTGATATTGAGTTCGGCCGGAAACACTCGTTGCAATCCAATCGTTAAATGACGAAGAATCCACACGTGGACAGCAAACCGTTGACGTTCTTTGCTGAAGATCCAAAGCGAACGGCTGCTGCGAAGCTGTTCGGCGTCCGCTTCGAATGTCATTTAACGACGGACCTAGCGGCCAATGACGAGGCCTCAGCTCTCCTGCATCGCTTTCGAAAGCGGTGCGGAGAGGTTGAGCAGGCGTTCGACCTCGCATTTATTTCAACGGTCGAATCGCCGTTCGGTTTGTTCTGTTTAGTGCATGCGCATGTTGCGGATGACAGAGTCAGCGAACTCAGCATCAGATTGGGCCGAAAGCCACCGACGGAACCGCCAGCGGCGATCGCAGAACTTGACTCAGCCATCGGTGGCTTTGCACAAGGCTGGCAACGCCTTATGAGAGTCGTAGCAGCGCAGCGTGCGAGCTGTGACGCCCGATTGCATGTGTTCGTAACAAAAAACTTCGTACCTCCTTTCCGGCTGCGGCGACGTCGCGCTTTTCGAAACGATGTATTTAAGCTCGAGACGGAGGAGCTAGAGTTCTCCTGCAGCCACAGCAAGAATCTCGAAATCGCGGCAACATTTAAGCGTGGAGCGCCGGGGACGCTTCTGCGAATTGAGAATACGCTTGATATAGAGTTCACCGCCGATTTTGTTGAAGTGATATCGAAGCGATTGTTCGCCGAATGTAAGCCACTCTTCGAATCGAATGAACCGATTAAAGGGACTGATTAAAAGCGATTGGACTGAAGATCCGTGCTTCGGTGGTGGCGTTGAGAAGCACCGCGAAGAGTCGGGCGACTGGCACTTTCCACACTCCGGTATCGGCGAAGCAAACGTCGGCAATAGCGTTGTTGACGCGCTGTTGCGTGAGCTATCCTCCCGGCGCCGAGACGAGGATGCGGTTTACAGACGTTTAGATGAGCTAGAAGACCGCGTTGTTGAGCTCGATCGTAAATTTCGCGAGTTCTTCGGCGAGCGGGAACTTCCGTCCGGTGAATTCGAGAGCTGGCTCGAAGCGGTGGCAGGAGAGGCCGAACTTCGCGGAATGCACGTGGCATTTAAGAGCGGCATCGGCTTGGTCGCGGCCGCTCGATCATTAGACGAGCTGGTGCGGAAACTCGACGGATCACAAAATGATGTTTCGATCGGTTACGTTCCCGGACCGACTGTTTGATGCTCGAAGGATCATTCCGCCGAGTCTACATAGGCGCCGACGCGACGTTTATGCCGTTCGGACGCGCGCGCGTGACGCGCGGTGGGCATACGTCAGTCGAGGTGGACGTGCTTCTTGACACGGGAGCGAGCTGCAACCTGATCAGCATCGATTCTGCGAGTACGCTCCTCGGAATGACCGCCGATGACGTACGTGGCGGCAAGCCATTGAGAATATCTGCAGTGGGCCAGCCGGAGGTTCGTGCGTTCGGATGGCAAGTGGACGTCGAGCTTCGCGGAACGACGCAATCGGAAAACACAGAAGTCTTTCGCGGCGTATGGCTATATGTCGCGGACGGTGGTTTGCCTGTCGCTCCATTTCTGCTCGGACAACTGACAGGTCTACAAGGCAGGGCGTTCATCCATTTGAACCAAGTCGCGAAGCGTAGGTGGTTGCTACGAAGATAATGACGCGCTGAGCAGCCGCGCTGACGCGTGCGTCCGTACGCCAGCAGGCGCGTTCGCATGCACCGCCGGCGTCGCCTGTCGCGGCTCAGAGTTCCTACTCAGCCGAGAACGACGTCGCCGATATCAAAGCCGAAGTCACGGGGCGACATGATGAGTCGATGAAGCGGCTCTTCGATTGGATCAAGCAGGTGTCGATCGCGGCGGAGGATCGCGGGTTCGCCGAGGGCGCGGAGCACATGGCGCCGGAGGCCGGGTTCCAGCGGGTGGAGATCGCGCAGACGAAGGGGAAGCCGATCGTGATTGCGAGGCCTCGGTGCCGGGCGGACGAGGCGCTGGGGCTCAGCGATTCTTGATGATCTTCCGGATTCGTCGTGGGTGGCGAGATCAGTGAATGACAAGACGCCTGGTTCAGCATCGAATACGAGCCGCAACCTCAAGCCGACGCGGAATTTGAAAAGACTGTCGCGCAAGCGGTGAATTCCGAGCCCGGAGTGCAGATGAGGCGTGCCAAAGCCGTCGCGCTCGGCAGTGATGACGTCGCCGATCTGCTTTCGCTGCGGTTTCGGAAGCCGACGAACTGCCGCCTTCAGTTCCGGGGCCAGCTCAATCCGTAACGTCCGCTTCGATGTCGCCACTGAAGATTGTCATCTTGCCCGCTTTGCGATGCCGCGCGATCCGCTGCTTTGTCCTGGACACAAATCGATCAAGCTCCTGCTCGGTCACTCCATACTCCTGAAGCGCGTAATCGTCGGAATGAATCTTCACTGGACGGAGAGCGATGACTTGGTCGCCATGGAGAATGCCGATGTCTTCACCTTTCGCGGCGCGCTTCAAAAGTGACGACAAGTTGATGCGGGCTTGGGTGGGCGACAGCGTTGTCATGCGTCGATATTAAGACGTTATAGCGAGCAGCTCAGCATTGTCGTCGTCGACCTTCTTCCGCCGCTCAGCGCGCGCGGCGCTAGCCGCGGATCGGCTAAGCAGCGACGCGTTCGAGGACGCGATTCAGGCGCTCGAAGTCGATCGGTTTAACAAGGTGCGCGATGAAGCCGGCGTTGCGCGTTCGCGCGAGGTCTTCCTCCATTCCGTAACCGCTCACCGCAATGCCGCGCAGCCCGTAGTTGCGTGTCAGCTCGGTCATCAGGTCAACGCCGTTGCCATCGGGCAAACCGATATCGCTGATGACGAGATCGAACTTGCGGTTTGCGGCCAAGTCGCGTGCTGCTTCCACCGTGCTCGCTGTCTCGACGGCGTGGCCTTGTTTGCGAAGCAGTCGCGCCAGCACGTCCAGCGTGGGCTGGTGATCTTCGACGACGAGCAGGCGGTAAGTGTCGGCCGATACCAGGGTGGGCGACTGTTGCGCGCTCGCGCCGTTCTCGATCGCGGCGGCAGTTGTCAGTTCTACAACGAACGTTGCGCCGCACCCGCGACCAGCGCTCGCGACATCGATCGTGCCACCGTGCAGTTCGATGATCGTCTTCGAGATCGACATTCCGAGGCCCAGGCCGCTCAGTGCGCTGTCTGATCGCACATCTGCCTGCATGAATGGTTGAAACACGAAGCGCAGGAAACTCTCCTCGATGCCGACACCGGTATCGGTGAAAGCAATGCGAATGCGATCGGCGCCGCAGCTGGTCGTGCGCACACTGATACGGCCGCCAGCGGGCGTGAACTTGATGGCGTTCTTGAGGATGTTCCAGAAGACCTGATGCAAACGAGCGGAATCCGCGACCACATGATGGTGCGCGGCGTCGAGCTCGAACTGAAGATCCACACCTTTGGTCTGCGCGTCGCTGCGCACGATCTCGTCGGTGTGCGCGAGGAGCGAGTGGATGTCCGCCGGGGCGAGATCGAGGTGGAGCGTGCCGCGTGAAATACGGGTGAGATCGAGCAGATCATCGATCAGCCGCGCTTCCAGTTCTACGTTTCGGCGCATCATGCCGAGCTGTTCGCGATGGTCCGCCGAGACGGAAGGGTCACGCTCGAGGGCGGCGGCCGTGAGGAGCACAGGCGTGAGCGGCGTCCGCAGCTCGTGGGAAAGTGCGGCGAGGAATTTGTCTTTCGCGCGGTTCGCCTGCTCGGCTTCGGCTTGCGCGCGCTTCACGTCGTCGATGTCCGTGTTCGACCCGATCCACATCCGCACGTTGCCGTCGGCGTCACGCATGGCGTGGGCACGCGAGATATGCCAGCGCCAGTCGCCATCCGCCCGACGGAAGCGGTGCTCGAACTCAAAGAACTCGCCGGTATCGATGGAATGTTTCCAGCGCCGGACGTTTTCCTCCACGTCGTCAGGATGGATGAATTGCGTCCAACCCCAGTCGCGGATTTGCTCGAACGACAAGCCGGTAAATACGGTCCACTGCCGGTTGAAGTAATCGACCTCGCCGGTCGCCGTCGCGGTGAAGATCTTTTGCGGCATCGACTCAGCCAGAAAGCGGAATCGCTCGGCGCTTTCCCGCAGCTCTGCCTCACTCTCCAGCAGCCTTTCATGCGCCTGCTGCAGTTCGTCCGCGCGGCGGCGATCGTAGGCCCGCAGCGCCATCTCAGCCTGGATTTGCTGGCTGCGCCTCTCGATCATCTCCCACGCTTCGTCAGCCTTCCCTTGCTCGCCCTTCGCCCGCACGAAAGGCGTGACGTCTTCGACGCGGTGGGTGATGAAAATCAGCTCACCATTGTCGGAGAAAACCGGCGAATTGATCGGCGTCCAATACCGTTCCTCAAACCCGCCGCCTTCGCTCTCCGGCCGCCGCACAGGGTAGCGCACTACCGGCATGAGATCGGCGCTCCGTGTCTCGCGGACGCGCTCGAGCGATGTGCGAACTGCCCGCACACCGTCTGCCGCGGGATCATTCGGGTCGTCCGGAAAAACGTCAAACACCTTCCGACCGACAATCGCGGACCGCTCCGTCATCGTGGCGCGGAGATACGCATCGCTGACCGCGACAATCGAGAAATCCTCCGGAGCGAGAACGAGGAAAAGGCCCGGCGCTGATTCAAACAGCGTGCGGAAGGGCATCCCGGCGGGATTGCCTATCGCGGCGGCACCAGCTTCCCGAGGCATGTAGCTATAGATTAGTAGCAGTTAACAGGCGAGGAAGCGATTACTTCGACGAGCGGCTGCGGCGGCTTCAGTTTGCCGTTCACAAAGAAGAAACGAAGAGCACCTTCGCGCCGGGCGCTTGCTGCTCAACGAGGCCAACCTTGCATCGACGCTCGAAGACATTGCATGAGCTCGAAACGCCTCCTGACCTGTATCCTCACCGCGGTCGCGATCACCGCGACTGCACAACACACCTCGGCTGCCGACGACCTCGCCGACATCAAAGCTGAAGTCGCGAAGCGGCACGACGAGTCGGTGAAACGGTTGGCGGACTGGATCAAGCAGGTGTCGATCGCGGCGGAGGATCGCGGCTTTCCTGAGGGCGCGGAGCACATGGCGCAGATGGCGCGCGAGGCGGGATTCCAGCGCGTGGAAATCGTGCAGACGAAGGGGAAGCCCGGCGTGTTTGCGACGCTCGATGCCGGCGCGGCCAAGACGGTGGGGCTCTACTTCATGTATGACGTGAAGCAGTTCGAGCCGGCGGAGTGGAAGACGGGGCATCCGCTGAGCACCGACATCATCGATAAGCCGGGTTTTGGGAAGGTGATGGTCGGTCGCGGCGCGGTGAACCAGAAGGGGCCGCAGTCGGCGCTGATCGCGGCGCTGCATGCGATCAAAGGTGCGGGCAAGAAGATACCAGTGAACCTGGTGCTGGTGGCGGAGGGCGAGGAGGAGATTGGCTCGCCAAATATCGCCGATCTCGTGCTCAAGCCGGAGGTGAAAGCGGCGCTCGAGAAAACGGTGGGCGTGTTCATGCCGTCGACGATGCAGGGGCCGGATGGCGTGGTGACGATCAATCTCGGGTCGAAGGGTGTGGTGGAGCTGGAGCTCGTTTCGAGCGGCGAGAAGTGGGGACGCGGCCCGGCCAAGACGGTGCACTCATCGCTCAAGGCAATGATCGACAGCCCGTCGTGGCATTTGATCAAGGCGCTCGACACGCTGGTCACCGACGACGGCAACAACATCGCGATCGAGAATTATCCGAAGCCGCGGCCGGTGAGCGCGGACGAGAAGGAGATGATCGCGAACGTCGCAAAGGTGCGTGACGAAGCGAAGATGAAGGAGCAGCTCAGCACGAAGCAGTGGATTGACAATCTGCCGATGCAGCAGGCGCTCGAGCGGTTGCAATCGCAGCCGACGGTGAACATCGAAGG
>DATHXZ010000189.1:0-4617 GCA_035459405.1 Chthoniobacterales bacterium | reverse complement strand
TGTCGACCGCAGCGCGGCCGATGACGCTGAGCTTAGGCGTGCGCTCGGCGAAGTTCGCCGAGCCAGAAACCTCGACGTGCGGCGGTGAGGCGAAGGCGAGATCGGCGACGAGCTTGCCGAAGCCGAATGCCTCGAGCAGTTGCTTCACGTTCACGGAGCTTTGCGCGCGGAAATCGGCCGCCTTCGTCCGCGTATCGAGGCTTGCGCGCGCGGAGAAGCCGCCGGTTGCATCGGTCCAGTCGATCTGCCGAAGATCGAGGTTCCCGTCGGCCCACTCGCCAGCGGCGGCGAACTTCCTGATCTCATAGCCGCCGCGCTGGATGCGCTCGCCTTGCAACGTCGCATCGACACGCGTGGTCGAGAGATCAGCGAGGTCGCCGGCAAACTTCACCTGCAGGCCGGGCGGTCCGCCGGCGAAGTTAAATCGGCCGAGCTCGGTCACAACGCGCTGGAATAACTCGAAACGCTGCCGCACTTCGGCATCCGACATTTTCGCACTGGCCTTATAGCTGCTCGGCCGGATCAACTGCCCGCTCGCGGAGATGCGGATGCCGCAAAAGATCCCTTCGGCCTGGCTGATGTAGATCTGGTCCGGCGGGAAGTAGACGTGCGCGCGGAATTGCTTCAGCTGCGCTTTCGGTGCGTTCGGGTCGCCGACAAGATTCGGGAATGTGACATCGGCGTCGCGGATATCGAGCGCGTTCAGGAACGGCTGGCGATGGAAGATCGCGGCGTAGTTGATGTCGAGCGATACCTCGCTGATGACCGCAAGCGGCCGCTGACGATCGCGGAAGTCGTAGATCCGGAGATCCTGGGCGACGAGACCGCGGAACGGATCCAGCGTCAGGCGCCGAACGGAAGCATCGACGCCGCGCTTCCGGAGTTCCTCGACGAGCTTGTAGCGAAACTGGCGGCCGAAGCCTTTGTTCGCGAGATACCATGCGCCCCAGAACGAGCCGACCAGCACTGCAAGCATGAAGAGGCGCGTCGTGCTCATGACGATCTGGCGACGCCATGTCCAACGGCGGTAGAGCCCCTTGGAGGGCTTCCGCGGTTTCGGTGGATCGAGGAGTGTCGGCATGATTGGGCGTACTTGTAGCCGCGGATGCCATCGGCGGCTACCCTATCGCGGGGCAACGCTTCAGACCTGCCGAGGACAGCGTCCTCGGCTACAACGCAGCCGGGCGCGTCGGCTGATGTTCGGCTAACGTATCTCTCCAGATGTCCATCTCCGATCTGCCGGCGCTGAATGCCACGCTCAACTTCATCAGCACCATCTTCATCTCGGCGGGTTGGTACCTGAGCCGCCGCGGTTTTTGGCGGCAGCACATTGCCTGTATGATCGCGGCGGTCATCACGTCCGCGGCGTTCCTCGTGTCGTACGTCACTTACCACTACGCGCGCGGCGGCGAGGTGACGACCTTCGCGGGGCAGGGGATCGTCCGTCCGATCTACTACACAATTCTGATCTCACACATCCTGCTCGCGTTCACCATCCTGCCGATGGTAATTGCGACGCTCGTGCCGACGGTGCGGCGTCGCTGGGGTAAACACGTGCGACTCGGCCGTTGGACGATGCCGGTCTGGCTCTACGTCTCGGTCACGGGCGTGCTCGTGTACCTGATGCTGTACCGGTGGTTTCCCGCGCCGTAGCGCCTCCTACTCATAATCTTAATCCTGCTCGTAATCCTCTCCATCCCCGTCGCCGCGCTCTCAAGATTAAGATTAAGAGTAGGATTAGGAGTATGAGGATGAGCGGCCCGCCGCGCAGTCTTGCGCTCGCTGAATGGATGATGTTTGATCTGCGACAGGCGCAGCGAGCGACCGGAGGACTGATTTTATGGTGACGATTGCAACGTTCGACGAACCGGCAAAGGCCAAGCATCTCAGGAACCGATTGCAAGAGGCAGGGGTGAGGGCGGACGTGCACAACGAGCGGGCCCAGATGGTCGCGACCGGATCGGATCGACACGCGAACGCGAAGGTGTTCGTCGAGGAGGAGGACTTCGCGAAAGCCAATCAGCTGCTGACCGAATGGGAGGGGACCGACGCGCAGATCGCCGGCGCGATCCGCTGCCCGCAATGCAAGTCGCCTCGCATCCAATACCCGCAGCTCGCGCGTCGGTTTCCCTTCGTCCCCGGCCTGGCGGCGATTCTCTTCGCGCTGAAGTTGTTCCCGAAGGAATTCTACTGCGAGGATTGCCAATACACGTGGGGCAAGGACGGCGACCCGATGCCGAAGCCTGCGGCCTGGGAAACTTTCTCGTAGACCGGCGCGATGTCGCGCGCCGATTGTAGGGCGGGGGCCCCGCCTGCCCAGGTTCAACCTGGCGACCGCAGCAGGTCAGAGCACCTGTGGGCAAGCGAAGCGCTTGCCCTGCAAGGCGCGACCATCCGCGCGCGAGATTCGATTGATGATTGATCGCCGCCCGGTGCACTCATGAAATGGCTCTTCGCTCTCCTGCTCGCCGTGATCATTTTCGGGAGCGCGGCGTTCTTTGGTTATCACATCATCGTGAAGCCGGAGCTGGCCGTTCGTGCGGAGCAGAGCGGCGAGGGGCCGCAAGAGAAGCGCCCGGATATTAGCCGCCCGGAGTTCGAAGCGGCGGCGAAGTTGCGCCAGGAAGGCAAACTGGTCGACACCCGCGTCGCGCTCACCGCATTCCTGCAGAAGTATCCGAACAGCCCCAGCGCGGAGGAAGCAAAGGACCTCCTCGGCGACACGAACATGGCAATCCTGATGTCGAAAACTCCATCGCCGGAGAAGCAGGAATACATCGTAAAAAGCGGCGACGTCCTCGCACGGGTGGCGAACAAGATGAAGACTACGCCCGAGCTCATCATGCGCACCAACAACATGAGCGGCACGATGCTGCGCATCGGCGATCGCCTGCTCATCTCGCATCCGGAGTTCTCGCTCTTCATCCAGCGCAAGGGCCAGACAGTCGTGCTGCTCGACAAGGGGCAGTTCTTCAAGCGTTACAGGGTGAAGAATGTGAAGCTTGGCCCGAAGCAGGCTGCGCGGATCGCGACGAAGGTGGCGGAAGTGCTCGCGTGGCAGGACGGCAAGCGGGTCGGCTTCGGAACCAAGGAATACATCGGCAGCGTTCGCTGGATCCGGCTCGCCGCGCCAGGCTATTACCTGTATGCCGAACCCGAACCGGGGAAGCCCGAGCCGGGCGGCGTGCCTCCGCCTCCCACCGGGCTCGGGCTGACGGCGCACGACGTGGAGGAGCTAAGCGGGCTTGTGAATACCAAGACCGCTGTCACCATTACCGATTAGCGCATGGAAGTTCAGCCGCTCGAGTTTGAAAAGCCGATCCTGGAACTGCAGCGCAGGCTGCAGGACCTCAAAGCCCACTCGAATGAGCATGCGATCGACTTCGACCGCGAAGTCGAGTCGATGGAGCTAAAGATTCGAGAAACGCGTCGCGACATTTACGAAAACCTGACAGCATGGCAGCGCGTGCAGATCGCCCGCCATGTGCAACGGCCGTTCGCGCTCGACTACGTGTCGCGCTGCTTCACCGATTGGGTGGAGCTGCATGGCGACCGCTACTACGGCGATGACAAAGCGATGCCGTGCGGGCTGGCGAAGATCGGGCAGCACCGCTGCGTCGTAATCACGCAGCAAAAGGGGCGCGACACGAAGGAAAATGTGAAGCGGAACTTCGGCTGCGCCTACCCGGAGGGATACCGGAAAGCTTTGCGTCTGATGAAGCTGGCGGAGAAGTTCGGCCTGCCGGTGATTGCACTGATCGACACACCCGGCGCCTACCCGGGTATCGGCTCGGAAGAGCGCCATATCGCCGAGGCGATCGCAGTGAACCTGCGCGAGATGATGAACCTGCACGTGCCGATCATTGCGGTTGTGATCGGCGAAGGCGGATCAGGTGGCGCGCTCGGCATCGGAGTCGCCGATCGTGTCATGATCCTGGAGAACGCCTACTACTCCGTCATCAGCCCCGAAGCATGCTCGGCGATTCTCTGGAAGGATCGGCGTCACGCGGCGGAAGCAGCCGAAGCGCTCAAGCTGACCGCTGACGATTTGATGCGCCTCGGCGTTGTCGACGAAGTCGTGCCCGAGCCGGAGGGCGGCGCGCATCGCGATCACGACCTGGCGGCGGCGCATCTTGGGACGGCCTTGCGCCGCAACCTGGAACGTGTAACCGCGCTCGATGGCAACGAGCTTCTGAAGCGGCGCTACGAGAAGTTCCGCAGGCTCGGCAATTTCGCCGAGGCGGGACCGGACGTTGGCGCAAGCGCGGCGTGATCCTGTAGCGGCGGTATGACCGCCGAATCCGGTACGCAACTCGACGCCGTCGGCGGTCACACGACCGCCGCTACACGTCAGCCGTTGCCGGCCGAGCGCCACCTGAGCTGGAACTCCAGTTCCTGCTCACCCTCGTTGCGCTCGTGCTCGATGTTGAAGACTGCGTCGGCAGGAATGCGCAGGCGTTCGCCGGCGACCTGAATGGTGAACGCGTCGCCGGTCTCGAGTGAGTCGGCGAGGCGGCGCAGCTTGGCCACGAATTGCGCGCGTGAGTAGGTGCGCTCAAGATCGCGATCGGATCGTTTGCTCATGCGGAATTCTTATCGAGGGCGCTTAAACACAAG
>DATHXZ010000188.1:0-5268 GCA_035459405.1 Chthoniobacterales bacterium | reverse complement strand
CTCGTCGATGTGCGGCTCGAGCGCGTCGTAGGCGTAGGGCAGTTGCGGGAGTTCGTAAGCCATAATTCTCCATTGTTCGGCGCGAAACGCGGCGCGTCAATACACCGGGCCGTCCGAGTCGTAGCACAGGCGTCTCGCCCGTGGGGCCACCGGGAATCTTGCCCGCTGACGCTGGTTCAGGGCGCGGATGTATGTTTGCGATGCCGTTGTCTTCGCCGGGCGAGACGCCGGGTGGCCCACAGGCAAGATGCCTGCGCTACGCTAGTCGCAGCGATAGAAGCTCGGCCGATGGAACAACCCGCTCCGATAGTTCATGTACGTCGCAAGCGCCATGAGCGGGAAGTTTTGCCGGTACATGTCGTACTTGAGGTAGAACACGCGCGGAAATCCCGTGCCGGTGATCTGCGGCTCATTCCAAGCGCCATTGTTGTTCTGGGTGGATAGCAGATAACGCAGGCCGCGTTGCACGCTGAGGCGGTCGAGATCGCCGCACGCGCAGAGGCCCATCAATGCCCATGCAGTCTGCGACGCTGTGCTCTCCCCTTTGCCCTTCAGCACGGGAGTCTCGTATGTCACGGGCGACTCGCCCCAGCCGCCGTCGTCGTTCTGGCAACTCTCGAGCCAATCGCGGCCGCGAAGGATCCAATCCTGCGTCATATCCTCACCGATCGCACGCAGGCCGCGCAAAACCTGCCAGGTGCCGTAGATGTAATTCACGCCCCAGCGGCCATACCACGACCCGTCATCTTCCTGCGTATCGATCAAGTACTGCACTGCGCGGCGGACGCACTCCTGCTTGGTGTCGAAATCGATGTAGCCGAACAGCTCGAGCGTGCGCGCGGTGAGATCGCTGCAGGTGGGATCGAGGATCGCGTTGTGATCGGCAAACGGCATGTCCTCCAACCAATGCTGCGTCACCTCCTTGTCGAACGCCGCCCATCCGCCGTCGCGGCATTGGAAGCTCAACTGCCAGTCGAGAGCGCGCTTGAACAGCTTGTTGAGCTCGGCCGTGTTCTCTGGCCGGACAAGGCGCAGTCCCATCAGCACCATCGCCGTGTCATCGGTGTCGGGGTAGTAGACGTTGTTGTATTCGAACGCCCAGCCGCTCGCTTCCACGTCCGGGTTGTTCACGGTCCAGTCGCCGCGGAGGCGGACTTCTTTGTTTACGAGCCACTCAGCGGCGGCTCGGAGCGCCGGGTGATCGGAGGGCATACCGGATTCAGCAAGCGCGATCAGGTTAATCGCAGTGTCCCAGACCGGCGAGAGACATGGCTGGATGCGGAAATCTTCCGGGTCATCAACGAAGAGGCCGCGGAAGTCGGCGAGCGCTTTCTGATAGACCGGGTGCGTCTCGGGATAGCCAAGAGCGCGCAAAGCAATCAACGCGTTCAGCATTGCTGGGAACACCGCCGCCAGGCCATCACTCCCCTCACCAATCCGCTCGAGCATCCAGCGCTCCGCTTCCTCGAGAGCGCGTTTGCGCATCGGACGCCAGCCGACCTTTGAAATGAGCTTGAGCGCGTGATCGCACCGCAGGAAGAAATTCCGCCATGCGAAGAAGCGCCGATCCCGCGGCAGCGTGAAATCCTTCTGCTCAGTCCCGACCGGATAAAGCTCGTGCAGTTGCTGCGCTTCCGGCAGCTCGCGCGTCGGCTTGAAGTGATTGATGATCGCGAGCGGGATCAGCATCGCCCGACTCCACGACGACATCCGGTAGATGTTAAACGGCGCCCAGTTCGGCAGCAGGATCATCTCCACCGGAATCGACGGTAGATACTGCCACGGGAACTGCCCCAGCAACGCGAGATACAATTTGCTGTAGGTGTTCATCCGCGGGATGCCGCCGAGGCGCAGGATGTTCGCCCGCGCTTCCTGCATGAACGGCAGATCGGGCGAATGCCCCGCAAGCTTGAGCGCGAAATAGGCCTTCACCGACGCGTTCACCTCGCTCGGACCGCCGTAGTAGATGTTCCATCCGCCGTCTGGCAGCTGACGCTTGAGAATGTGGCGAACGCAACGCTGCTGCAGCGTGTCGTCGACATCGTCAAGCCAGTGCATGAAGAGCACGTAGTCGGAGCAGAGCGTACTATCGACGATCAACTCGCCGCACCACTGGCCGTCCGGATGCTGCTGGCGCAACAGGTTCGCCTGCGCGCGCGAGATCGCGTCCGAGAGGTCGGCGCTGCTCGGCGCGTATGCCGCCGATCTCTCCGGCAACGCGCTTGGCAATGGAATGACGTTCGAGGATGTAGGAGCCATCGCGGGGACGTTGACGGTTAGGACGCCAGCGCTTCCGCTTCGGCTTCGACCCGGTTGCCCGTGATGTGCCCGTTCCCTGATGTGACGCCGTTGAACGCGGCAATCTCGCTGCCGCATCCGGTGGCTTTCGGCCGCGCGCCGAAGTTAAATCTGATCGTCTTCCAGGTGTCGCCCTTCTGCGCCATCCGGCCGAGGGACGCGGTCGGCTCGTAGCCGCAGTGCGTCATGCAATTCTCACAACGTGGGTCGCGCGCGACGCCGTCGACGACGCCGTACTTGTCCCAGTCGACGTTCGCCAGCAGCTCGGCGTAGCTGTTGAAATGGCCGGTGCCGTTCGTCCCGGCCGCGTCGGTCATGAAGTAGCAGGGCGCTTTCCAGCCGCGCATGTTGCGCGTCGGGATCGCCAACGCCGAGCACGTCAGGTCGCGCTTGCCCGCCAGAAACTCAAAATAAACCGGCGTGCCGAAGAACGTGTAGCGGTTCATCCACTCGTCCATCTTGGCGAATTTCTGCACCGTCAGATCGCGCGTGAGGAAGAAGTTCTCGGGCTGGAGGTTCAGCCGCTTGATCATGTCCTGCTTGGCGGCGTCGTACTCGTAGCCCGGCGTGATGGTGTGGCCATCCACGCCGAGATCCGAGAGGAAGTCGAACAGCTGCTCGAGTTCCTGCATGTCCGTCTCTTTGTAGACGGTGGTGTTCGTCGCCACCTGATAGCCGAGCAGCTTCGCCATCTTGATCGCGAGCACGCATTCCTTGAACACGCCCTCGCGCTCGACGATCAGGTCGTGCGTCCGCTCGAGCCCGTCGAGATGGACGTTCCAGTACATCCAGTCGCTCGGCGCGATCGTGGGCTTCTTCGAATCCTTCGGCCCCTTCCGGATTTCGCCCGCGTCTTTCTCCGACACCAGTCCGTTCGCGAGTAGCTCGGTGAGTTTCTCCTCGAGTTCCATCCGCGTTCCGTGATCCCCAGTCCGCATTTCCGCCGCCATCCATTCGCGCATCTTCTTGCGCATGAACATCGCGTTCGTGCAGACGTAAACGATCCGCTTCTGCGCGAGGACGCCGCCGATCAGTGCCTCAATCTCCGGGTAAATCAGCGGCTCGCCGCCGCAAATCGACACCATCGGCGCGTCGCATTCCTGCGCCGCACCGAGGCAATCCTCCAGGCTCATCATGTCCTTGAGCGAGGTCGAGTATTCGCGGATTCGGCCGCAACCGGTGCAGGTCAGGTTGCAGGTGTGCAGCGGCTCGAGTTGCAGCACGGTCGCGAACTTGTCTGTCTTCCGCAGCTTGTGACCGATGATGTACGCGGCGATTTTCGTCGTCAGCGCCAATGGAAATCTCATAAAGGCGCCGATAGTAACAATGGCCCACTGGGTGTCAATACACCCGCCGCAACGGCCACGGGGTCCTTTCTGTCCGAAGAACAGTCAAGATGGCTCGCGAAAAAATTGAAACCGTGGCGGTGCTCGGCGCTTCGCCGAAGCCGGACCGTTATGCGTATCGCGCGATGCAGATGCTGCGGCAATTCGGTCATCGACCGATTCCCGTGAACCCGGCGTTTCCGGAGATCCTTGGCGAGACGTGCTATGCGAACCTGAGCGACCTCCCCGACCAGGTCGATACCGTCACGATGTATCTGGGCAAACGACGGTCCGATCCACTGATCGACGAAATCATCGCGGCCAAGCCGAAACGCATCATCATGAATCCCGGCGCGGAGAATGATGAGCTGGCGCGCAAGGCCGAAAAAGCCGGCATCGAGCCGATCTACGACTGCACACTCGTCATGCTGCAGACCGGCAGCTTCTAAGCGAGCTTCGAGCTCCGACCATCGAATCAACTACTGCCTCTCGTGTCACGCCACTGACGTAGCAACGCCTCGTACAGCGGGATCGAGCCGCCTCTGAATCCGCCAAGCTCGGTCGGCTTGCCTGCGGTCCGAACCACCCGCACGAGCGCGATCGAATTACCGTGTCCATCTCTGATGTTTCGCAGCTGGATATCTGCAATTTCAGAGAAGCAAATCACCTTCCTGCTTCAGCGGATAGGTTACGACGATGCCGAGCGGCGTCAGGTTTAGCCGGGTTGGCACAGCAGTGATCGCGACCATCGGCGCGGCGAGCGCAAGGACAATGAAGAAGCAGGCCATCAGGCTCTGGTTGTCGCGCCAGCAGACGAGCGCGAGCCCGCCACAGGAGAGCGCGACGACCGCCACGATGATGTCGAACGTCCGTCGCTCTTTCCGAAACTCTAGCAAGGCTTGTGTGCGGCGTTCGCGGCTTGCTTTCGTTCGCTCAAGAACCGTTTGCCTCAGCCGATCAAAGCCGTCGAGCTGATACTCGAGATTGATCTTCGAGCGACCTGCGCGAGCCACGATCGTGAGCCGCTGCATCCACACCTTTTCTCTGATTTCGTCGATCTCGTCCCAGACCATAAACGTCGGCCGCTCAGCCGGTCGTACATGCCATAGACCGGGCCCGCCAACCGCGATCGACCCTTGCGCCGTCCGACGTAGCTGCCAGCTCAAAAACGCCAGACCAGCCGGGATCACCGCCGCGAACACCGGAAAGCCCTGAGTTCCTGCAGAGATCGAAAGCCCGATAATCAGAAGCGTCGCGCAGCTGAACAACACGACGCCAGCAGTCGCCATCACTCGCCAACCTGCCGGAAAGGAATAAACTTCAAGGCCCCGAGGGATGAGCCCTGACTCGCGATCCGTCACGGCGTCTGCCAGCCGCGGCGAATGAGGCTGACAGCGATCGCCGCCAGCAGGAGCGCGATCAACTTCGAGACTCCCTGGAGACCTTGCTTGCCGAGCAACGCTTCGATTCGCCGCGCGTAGCGAAAGCCGATCTCCACCAGCAGGAGGTTCACGACGAGTGATAGAATGGTGTAGAACACGCCCACCGTATCGACGAGCAGCAGCAGCGCCGTCAGCAGCGCCGGCCCTGCAATCAGCGGCATCCCGAGCGGTACGACGCCGAAATCCTGATCGCCGCTGCGCAT
>DATHXZ010000187.1:0-3442 GCA_035459405.1 Chthoniobacterales bacterium | reverse complement strand
TTCAACGCCCTCTATCACCAGGGTAACGGCAACCACATCTTCATGAACTCCGTCGATGACGAGACGATCATGATCACAGTGTTCGGCCGCAAGACGACGGTCGGGCTCGTGCGGTTCTACTCCTCTGGCGCGGCGCAAGCTGTCGGCTCACTGCTGCGATCTCTACCGCGCGAAGGCCACGGTTTCTCGTTCGACGCCTCCGACATCACCTCGACGCCGGTCTTCGCGGACCAGTAGCACAGGCATCCTGCCTGTGGGGCAAGCGGGCGTCTCGCCCGCTGGCTTGCTCCGTGCATCAACATCGGCGAAAGGGCCATTCACCGGACGAGACGCCCGGTGGCCCCACAGGCAAGCTGCCTGTGCTACGCGTCGCTAGCCGGTGAACTCGCGCGCGACGAGTGTCGCGTTGTGCCCGCCGAAGCCGAAGGAGTTGTTCACGGTGACTCGCACCTTGCGTTCTTTGGCGACATTCGGTGTGTAGTCGAGGTCGCACTCCTCGTCGGGATTATCGAGATTGATCGTGGGCGGGATGACGCCGTCGCGGATCGCCAGGCAGCAGGCTGCCATTTCGACTGCACCGGCGCCGCCTAACAAGTGGCCGGTCATCGACTTCGTCGAGCTGACCGAAACGGACTTCGCGTGATCGCCGAAGACGGTCTTGATGGCGCGTGTTTCGCAGAGGTCACCGAGGCCCGTCGACGTGGCGTGAGCATTCACGTAGTCGACCTCTTCAGGATTGATCTCAGCATGTTTCAGAGCCATCCGCATTGCCCGAACGGCCCCTTCGCCGTTCGGCGGCGGAGCGGTCATGTGATGTGCGTCCGCCGAGAGGCCGTAGCCTGCGAGCTCGCAATAAATCGTCGCGCCGCGCGCCTTCGCGTGCTCGAGCTCTTCGACGACGACGACGCCCGCGCCTTCGCTCATCACAAAGCCGTCGCGATCCCGGTCCCACGGACGCGATGCGCGTTCCGGGTCGTCATTGCGCGTGCTCAGCGCTTTCATCGATGCAAAGGAAGCAACGCCGATCGGAATCAGGGAAGCTTCTGAGCCGCCAGCCAGGAAGATGTCGGCGTCGCCGAACTTGATCATGCGCCACGACTCGCCGATCGCATTGTTCGACGTGGCGCACGCGGTCACGATGCAAAAGTTCGGCCCTTGCAGCCCGTACTCCATCGAGATCAAGCCGCTGGCCATGTTGCTGATCAGCATCGGAATGGTGAAGGGCGAAACTCGGGCGGGCCCCTTGTCGAGCAGCGCGCTGTGCTGATCTTCGAGCGTCTTCAGTCCGCCGATGCCGCTGCTGACGATGACGCCGAAGCGCTCGCGGTTTACCTTTTCCATGTCGAGCCCGGCATCGGCTACCGCCATTTTGGCGGCACCCATCGCGAGCTGCGCGAACCGATCCGTCCGGCGGGCGTCCTTCGGGTTGTTGAAGTAGTTCTTCGGATCGAAATTCCGAACCTGGCCGCCGAAGCGGCAGTCGTAGCCGGTGGTGTCAAATGAATCGAGAGGCGCGATTCCGCTGACGCCGTTCTTGCAGTTATCCCAGAACGTCGCGAGGTCGTTGCCAATCGGCGTGACGGTGCCCAGCCCGGTGATGACGACTCTTCGGTTGTTCATAGAAACGGCGAGCGTGAACGTTCGACGCTCACGCTGAACATTCAACTGTCGAGCGGACCCGGCGGATGAGTGGCTACTTGGTGCCCATCCCGACGCTCTGAATGGCCTGGAAAAGCTTGCCTTCCGTGCGGATCGACGGCGCGATGATGACTTCGGTTTGCTGAAACTCGGAGATGTTGCACGCGCCGACGTTGCCCATGCAGGTGGTGATCGCACCGACGAGATTTTGGCTGCCGTCGTCCACTTCGGCAGGTCCGTAGAGGATCTGCTTCAGCGAGCCGGTGGCGCCGACTTTGATGCGCGTCCCACGCGGCAGATTGGCGTGCGGGGTGGCCATGCCCCAATGGTAGCCTTTGCCCGGCGCTTCATACGCTTTCGCGAATGCGCTGCCGACCATGACCGCATCCGCGCCGCAGGCGAAGGCTTTGCAAACATCGCCACCCTTGCTCATGCCGCCGTCGGTGATGATCGGCACGTAGCGCGCGCTCTTCTTAAAGTAGGCGTCGCGAGCCGCAGCGCAGTCGACAGTCGCGGTGACTTGCTGCACGCCGAGACCGAGAACGCCGCGGGAAGTGCACGCTGCGCCAGGGCCAACACCAATCAGCACGGCCGCCGGGCCGCATTCCATGATCGCGAGCGTCACTTCATATGTGACGGTGTTCCCGACGATCACCGGGATCTGCATGTTCTTGCAGAACTTCCGCAGATCGAGCGACTCGTACTCGGTCGAGAGGTGCTCGACCGTTGACACAGTGCTTTGCACGACAAAAACATCCGCGCCTGCTTCCTGCGCGATCGCACCGAAACGCTCAGCCTTCTGCGGGATCGAGCTGACCGCGGCGAGGGCGCCAGCGTCTTTCAGCTGCCGAACGCGTGCGCCGATCAGGTCTTCCTGCACCGGCTCCTGGTAGATCTTCTGCAGCAGCCCGGTGACCTCAGATTTGTCAGCCTCGACGATCTTCAGCAGGACCTCGTCAGGATTCTTGTAGCGTGTCTGCACGCCCTCGAGATTCAGCACCGCGAGGCCGCCGAGCTTGCTCATCTGGGCGGCGAATTTCACGTCCACGACACCGTCCATCGCGCTGGCGAGGATCGGGATTTTGAACTCGAGTGGGGCCTGGTCGCGCCGCGGCAGACGCCAGGTGGTGTCGACTTCGTTTGGATTAACGGTTTTGAAGCCCGGCACGAGCGCGATTTCATCGAACCCATAGGTCACGCGAGCTTTGCGATTACGGCCGATCCACATTCCCATATGATTAAATTTGTTCTGGTTTAAATCGTTCGTTCAGGCTTCCGCAACGTGGGCAGCGCGGAAGCAAAGCGGGCGTTCGATCTTCGAACTCGAATGCGCAGATCACGCATCGCAATCGATAACGCAACGCCCGACGTTCGCGCCGGCGGCGGTTCCACTCACCCACTATCCAGAGGAGAAAAACTGCCGCAAGAAAAACCAGCAGATAGATCGTGACCAGCGCGGCCAGGCTGACGCGGATCACGGCTTCGGCTGATTCTGCAGCGGCGGTCTATGACGGCCGTCGGGCGCAGGCGGGGCCGCGATGTCGTTGCCCCATTCCACGACCGCCGTCGTCCAGAGCAGGCCGTCTTTCGCACTTTGCGCGCGAGTGCCGGCTGATGGGAACCGCGTTTGCAGAACGAAGCTGCGTGCCTGCGCGTCGAGATTGGCATCACCTGACGAGCTCTCAACAAAGCAATGCCGAACGTCGCCGCGTGTGCCGATCGCAACGCGGAAGCGCGCAGCCTGCGGCGGCTCTTTGCTCGAGGTGGTGAACTGGAGCCGCGGCAGCTCGAGCGCGCCGAGATC
>DATHXZ010000186.1:0-4519 GCA_035459405.1 Chthoniobacterales bacterium | reverse complement strand
CGTCGCGCAAATCGCGCCCGTCGATTGTTACCCGCCCAACGTTCGGGTCATAGAAGCGCGGAACGAGGCTCAGCAGCGTGCTCTTCCCGGCGCCTGTTCCACCGACGATGCCGATGATCTGGCTCGGTTCGATTTCCAGATGAACTCCGCGGAGCACCTGCTGGTTCGGCGAGTAGCCAAAGGTGACTGCCTCAAAGGCGAGGGCGCCGACAGTCTGCTCGATGGCGGTCGCTTTTGGCTGGTCGACAACATCGTCGGCGCGGTCGAGCACCTCAAAGCAACGCTGCGCGCCCGCCGCAGCGCCCTCCATCGCCCACGCCGTGTGGGTGAGCGACTCGATCGGCTGATAGAGCATCACTAGGTACGCGCTGAAGACGAGCAACGAGCCGAGCGAGAGCCGCCCGTCCAAGACATGCAGGCTGCCGATGTAGTAGAGCGTCGCCGTTCCTGCGGCCATTAACGTGCTGATAACGAGCGTGCTGTAAACGTTCGTAAGCGTAAGACGTAAGTTAGCTGCCAAGCTTTGTTCAGCTTGGGAAGCGAACTGCCGCACCTCCCAATCCTCGCGCCCGAACGCATGAACCATCCGCACCGAGCTCAGCCCTTCCTGCGCCTGCGCCAGCACAGCGCTCTCGCGTTCCTGGATCGTAGTCGATTGGTTCCGAATTCGGTTCGCGAAGTAGTAGATCGCGCCGACGATCAACGGCACCACCGCCATCGACAGCACCGTCAGCTGCCAATCAATCCCGACCATGACTAGGAACGTGCCGATCAGCGTGACGACCGAGGCGAAGATGTTCGTGAATCCTTTGTTGAAGATGGTCTGTATGGCCTGCGAGTCGTAGGCGACGCGGAAGCTGGAGTCGCTCGAGCGCCGCGCATCGTGATATTTGAGCGACAGCGACTGGAGGTAGGCGTAAAGGTCCGTTCGCATCCGCAGCAAAGCTTTGAGACCGATCCGCACGAACGTGTAATTCGTCGCCATGTTCAGCAGCCCCCAGCCGAAATGGATGCCGACAAGCACAAGGCAGAGCAGGGGAATCAGCGCCCGCGAGCCGGCTGGATCGCCGGTTAGCACGTCGTCGACGATGACTTTGAACGGCCATGGCTTAAGCAGGTTGAGGCCGATTGCGGCCAGCGTGAGCAGCAGCCCGAACGAGGTCTGCCCCCAGAACGGGCGATAGTATTCGGCAGCGCGGCGATAAACGAACATGAAGAAATTCGGATTGCGGATCGGCGATTTCAGATTGAACTAGCTGGCCTCCGCAGACTTGCTGAGGCTAAATCCGAAATCCGAAATCCCCAATTCGAAATCCACATGCATCAACTTCTCGAACTTTGGTTTAGCTGGGTGCTGAATTGGGGATACGTCGGCATCATCATCCTAATGGCGATGGAGAGCTCCATCTTCCCGGTGCCGAGCGAGATCGTCATGCCGCCGGCGGCGTTTCTCGCGGCGCAGGGGCATCTGGATTTTACGGGCGTGGTGGTAGCGGGCACGGTGGGCTCGTATCTTGGATCGGCGATCACTTACTGGGTCGCTCGGCTTGTTGGACGGCCGTTCCTGCTCCGCTACGGCAAATTCTTTTTTATCAGCCCGGAAAAGCTCGCTCGCTCGGAGGTCTGGCTCCAGCGCTACGAGGCTGGAGGCGTGTTTTTCGCTCGCCTGCTCCCGGTGATGCGTCACCTGATTTCCATTCCGGCTGGCGTCGTCCGGATGAACTTCTGGTTGTTCAGCATCGTGACGACCGTTGGCTCCGCGATCTGGTGTTACATCCTCTCGGTGCTCGGCGACCGCGCGTTTCGCAAGGAGCCGCGACTGCTCGAGAGCCCCGAGCGAATGGTGGATTACATCAAAGCTGACTCGCTCCTGATCGTGGGAATCATCGTGGGGCTGACGGTGCTTTATGCGCTCGTGATGCGGCTGAGCGCGAAGAAGATCGACAAGGTCGCTTCGTGATCGCGGTAGCGTCAGCGGCGGCTTTTCAGGCCATCGTCTTTGAAGGTTGGCACCGCATCTGCTCTCTAACGGGCACAACCCTATGAAAAAGAATTCGCAGATCCTCAAGCCGGCCCAGAAGCTCTCGCTCGGCGACCTCATTCTCGCCGTCAGCTCCTGCACCGAGAACACCAAGGAGACCGTCGCGGCCGTGGCTGACCTACTCGCCAGCGGTCAGGTGCGCGTCGAGAGCGAAGGCCGCCTCGCCCGCGTTCGCGTCTGGTAGGCTCGGCCCGGAGGCAGTTCCAGTTTTTCGAAAGCGTCGCCCCGGCTGATCTGCCGGCGCGGCGCTTTTCGCGTACAAAAACTCCTTTCCGCTTCTCGGCCGCGCTTCTAATTTGCGCGCGTGATCGACCGCTACTCGCGGCCACAGATGCGCCAGCTGTGGTCGGACGAACGCAAGTTCCAGATTTGGCTCGAGATTGAGACTCTCGCCTGCGAGGCGATGGCCGAGTTGGGCCAGATCCCGGGGGAAGATGCGCAGGAGATTCGGCAGAACGCGCGGTTCTCCGTCGCCGAGATCCTGGAGATCGAGAAACGCACCAATCATGACGTCATCGCCTTCCTGGAGAACGTCGCGATGTCAGTCGGACCAGCGGCACGCTGGATCCACCAAGGGCTCACATCGTCGGACATACTCGACACGACGCTGGCGGTGCAGCTGACGGAAGCCGCGCAGATCCTCGCCGCAGACCTGGCACAAGTGCGTCGCGCGGTCGCAGCAAAGGCGCGGGAATTCAAGATGGCGCCAATGATCGGGCGCAGCCACGGCATTCACTCGGAGCCGATCACGTTCGGGCTGAAGCTCGCGTTGATGTACGACGAGTTCGGCCGCGCGGAAGAGCGGCTGGCGCAAACGACCGAGCGGATCCGCGTCGGAAAGCTGAGCGGAGCGGTCGGCACGCACGCGCACCTCGATCCGGCGATCGAGCGGTCGGTCTGTGAGCGGCTCGGTCTGAAGGCGGCGACGCTCTCGACGCAGATCATTCAGCGCGATCGGCACGCGGAGTTTTGCACCACCCTGGCGCTCATCGCATCGAGCATCGATCGGTGGGCGACTGAGTTCCGTCATCTGCAGCGGACTGAGGTGCTCGAAGTGGAAGAATTCTTCGGCGAAGGACAAAAGGGCAGCTCCGCGATGCCGCACAAACGCAACCCGATCACCGGCGAGCGTTTAAGCGGACTGGCACGCGTGATCCGGGGACACGCGGTCACTGCGATGGAGAACGTCGCGTTGTGGCACGAGCGCGATATCAGCCACTCGAGCGCTGAGCGCATCATCCTGCCGGACGGCTGCACCTTGCTCGACTACATGCTGGTCAAACTGCGCGAGCTCGTAGAAGGGCTGCAGGTTTATCCGAACCGGATGGCCGAAAATCTTGCACTCACGCAGGGCCTCTACTTCAGTCAGTCGGTCCTGCTCGCTTTGACGCGTGCAGGCGCCGAGCGGAAGACCGCGTACGAAGCAGTTCAGCGCGCGGCGATGCGGACATGGGAAGGCGACAAAAGTTTCGCGGAGAACGCGAAAGCCGAGCCGGAGATCACCGCCTTGGTGCCGCCGGCGGAAATCGATGCGCTCTGTTCGCTCGACGTTCACTTCCGGCATGTCGACGCGACCTTCCGTGCGCTTGGGCTCTCGTGATCAGCTGCTGCGCAGCCGTCGGCGAGCCGACATGCGAATATTCAGCATGACACCGATTCTATACGTGAAAATGGGCTGCCCTTACTGCAAGGCGGCGATGGATTACCTCGATGAACGTGGAATCGGTTACGAGAAGGTCGACGTGCGTGGCAGCGACTCCGGGATGAAGAAGCTGCAGGATCTCTCGGGCCAGACGAAAACGCCGACGATGGATTGGAACGGCGAAGTGCTTGCCGATTTCGGCACCGACGAGCTCGAGGAATTCCTCCGCGATAAAATCGCGGCTTAGCGGCCTGCCGCAGATCTAGGCGACCGCGTCGAGCAGGATTTCGGCGATCTGCGCTGACCGATTCAGGAGAACCTGCGCCGTCTGGAAGGCGGTGCCACTTCGCGCGCCCTGCCGATCCAAACTGACACGGATTTCGCCGCCGCGCGCATGGAGAACGAGTGAGCGCACGCTGAACGCGGGCGAGAGCTCCACGCCTGCGAGCTCGAACGGCGCGGAAAGGAGCATCATCATTGGCGCCGCTGGGGCGGGTGTCAGCTCGACTGCTCTGCCGCCGTTCGCTGGCAGAAGCGACACGGTGCCGACTGGAAACGCGTTGCGTGTTGGCAGCGCGCCGATTCTTTGCTCGGTCGGCAGGAGACGGATGGTGTTGATCTGGCCGCGTACATCGAGATTTACGGGACCAAGCTCAAATCCTGCCTCGGGAAGATTGATGCCCGGCAGCACACCCGGCTCGACGTGCAGCGAAATCGTGCGGG
Source organism: Chthoniobacterales bacterium (assembly GCA_035459405.1). Lineage (GTDB taxonomy): Bacteria > Verrucomicrobiota > Verrucomicrobiia > Chthoniobacterales > UBA10450 > JACCTI01. The sequence goes on along the minus strand of DATHXZ010000186.1, from coordinate 113 downwards.
AGGCAGGACGCGCCCGAATCGCTACCATTTGCAATGTCGGCGAGAATTGGATCGCGAGCACCTCGAGCGGCAGGCTCAGAACGACAGCGTTCGCCGTGGCCGCGGCAAGGCGC
>DATHXZ010000185.1:0-4092 GCA_035459405.1 Chthoniobacterales bacterium | reverse complement strand
TTATTCAGCGTCGCCAGCGGGACCGTCGGTGTCCCGCTGCTCAAATCATACACATACGCGCTCCCCGCGTTGCTAGCTCCCGTGTCGTCGAACGGCGCCCCCACCACCACTCGTGTGCCAAAGATCGCCACGGAAAAGCCGAACTCATCGCTATTGGCCGATCCCGGACCGGGATTATTCAGTGTCGCCACCGGCACCGTCGGCGTCCCGCTACCCAAATCATATACATACGCGCTCCCCGCGCTCGTAGCTCCCGTGTTGTCGCGGCGAGCCCCCACCACCACGCGTGTACCGGAGATCGCCACTGAATAGCCGAACTCTTCACCCGCTGCGGGATCGGGATTGGAGATCACATAGCGCAATTCGCCACTGCTCGAGTCGAATACCTTCACAACCCCGGCATTGAACGCCAGCAGATCGTCCAAAGGGGCACCGACAACAGTAAAGTTGCCGTCTACCGCTACGGCAAAGCCGAGCTCAGCGCGGCTCTGCGTGTCGACAGGAGCAGGGATTGAGTGCCGGAGTGTATTGGGCACCTGCGCTGCGGCTGGCAAAATAGCGCAAAGCGGAAGAAGGAGTGTGAAGAGTGGACAGGCGATGCGTGTTTTCATGAACAGTGAGCGGAGGGGCTGCGAGCGACGTTTACAATCGCGGATCAAAGTAATCGGCGCGTGTTACACAAACTGCGGAAACATGTCGAGATTTATTACGCTCCACCGGTCGAAAGGTCACGGTTTTCAGCTGTGTGTTCTGCAATCGTTGCAATTCAACTGCACATGTATTTACCGGGGTTCTAGATGCGTCCGAGTGCCGGAAACTTTGTCTTCCCGGAAAAGCAGATCCTATTACCGCGCCTGAAGGGGATCTCCATCGCGGGGATGAACCACCAACCTGTTGTAGGAAGGCGGCTTGCGCGTGCACGTGACGAACCATGAAGCGCCGCGCGCGGGAGTCCCGCCGCCCGTGTCACAGCACAGCGCATTCCCCAATCTTCACGCGTCAGCGACGTTCGCGCCGCCGGCGGGAGTGCTTGCCGAAACAGATTCCAGCGGAACGCCAACGCCCGTTTCGAAGTTATTCGGGCGCAATTAAAATCGCGCAGCTACGCAAAGTAGCACTCGACGCGAGCACCACCGGGGCCAGGGAACGCCCACCGACTCCGAAGATCGACACCATCGTCGCCGCAGCGTTTTCTTGCATCGAATCACACCTGTAGGTCGGGCTGAGAGTGCCAGCAGATTTGCCAGCAACCAGCAGTGCACGAGTACGCCCGAGTAGTGCCAGATCCGCGTTGAGTAACGACGCGTAGTCTGCTCAACTGCGGTTAAACACGGGAGAAGCGACCGCCGAATCCTACCTCAGGAGCCACGTGCCAGATGCGCGGTTCCACGTCTACGTGCTCCAGAATCCAGACGGCAAACGGTACATTGGCCCAGACCGACAACCTCGCGCGGCGGCTGCTCCAGCACAATGATCCAGCGCACACTCTGCACGCGCACGACCAAGCGGTTCCGCGGACCTTGGCGCCTCGTGTACTCCGAACCGGCGGCATCGCGGGCGGCTGCATTTGCTCGCGAGAAGGCGGTGAAAGCCGGCCGCGGAAGAGCTTGGCTTGCTACGCATCTCGGCTGTTAATCCGCCTCAGGCGGATCGTAGGTTCGAATCCTATCCGCCTCAGGCGGGAGGCAGCTTTCGGGGCCGGCAAGTCAGTCTTATCGCGAATCAGCTTCCACCTTCGTGAAGCTGTAGCCGCCGGCTGCCGGCGAATAGACTTCCGTCTCCTTGACCCACGCGAGATACGCGGGGCGGACTTCCCCCTCTTTCAACGTCGGCACCTCGCTCGGCCCGGCGATTGGCTGATTGTAACGGCGTTGCGTGTAGAAGATCTGGATGATGGTGCCCGGCTTCAAGTCCCTCGCCGTGCGCGCGACATGCTCGACTACGGCTTCAACGGTGTTCGCGACCACCTTGTGATCGGGACGTTGCGTCTCTTTGCTCGTCACCGAGCGCACCTTGATCACCAGCACCTCGGGCGCAGTCGCCTGCCGCTGGCGGTAAGCCTGCGGCGGCAGTTCGGCGCGCGTCTCAAGCGCAGTGAGAATCGAGCCCCCGAGCAATAGTGCTATCGCAGCCGCGCAGGTCGTCGACGTGATCGAGCGGATTCGTTTCTCGCGCGTCACAGCGCTCAGCCTGTGACCTTTTCGACCATCTGCTTCACCGCACCTGTCACGCCCCCCGACTTCGCACTGCTTTTCTTCTTCGCGCTAATCTGCGGCGCTTTCTTGGCCTGGATGTTGATGACGGATCGCGCGAGCTTGGTCAGTTTCTCGTCGGTCGACGATTCTTCGCGCAGGATCGCATCGAGTGTTCGCGCCCCTTTTTTGTCGCCAAGCATTTCGGCGTAAGTCCGCGCACAACCGTAGCCGGCGATTTCGTAATGCTCGGCACGTTGCGCGGCGGCGATGAGACCGGCGTCGCGCACCTCGTTTTCCGCGTCCTGCGACACCATCTCGTCGCCTTCACGCAGAACACCGGCCATGCCTTCGCACTTCCGCCCGCGCGTTGATTCGCCATTGTCCTGCAGGATCTGCTCGAGTCGCTCGGCCTGACGCTTCGTCTGATCGAGATGCTGCTGAAAGGCTGAAGCCAGCTGCCGATTGGTGGCTGCCTTCACCATCTTGGGCATGTTGCGGATCATCTGCTTTTCAGCGCTGTAAAGGTCTTTCAGCTCGTGAACGTACAAGTCGCGTAGTGATTCGAGTTCCATACGCGTCTGAATCGAATGCGCCGTCACTTCCGGTCCGGTCCGAAATTGCAGCAGGACGCGGAGCGCGGTTTGACTTGGCCGCGCGACGCTTGGAACTTCGGCCCTCGCGTATGGCCGACCCCGATCTTCGCACCCGCATCAAGGAGATGCTGGTCAAAAACCTGATGCTGCAAACGACAGCGGATCAGATCGCCGATGATCTGCCGCTCTTCGGGCCCGGCGGTCTGGGGCTCGACTCCATCGATGCGCTGGAGCTCGTCGTGAGCATGGAGAAGACGTTCGGCGTGGGCGTGCCGAACTCCGAAGTCGCGAGCACCGCGCTTCGCAGTGTGAACACGATCCACGACTACATCGTGGAAAAGCAGGGCGCCGCCTAAGGCCCAAGAGCAGCGTTGGCGTGTTCGCCAATGCCGCCGCTTCGGCGTCCGATCGGATCACCATCAGGTTCGTGACGGTGCGACGCATGGGGCCGCTCCAGCCGGCGACGCAAAGCTTCGAGCGGGGCTCGTGCTTCAGCATCGGGAACATGTGGTCCACTGTGCTCCACGCATCATCGCGGCGTCGACGGCACGGCGTATGGCGACCGATCGCACCTTCACGATAGAGCTTGCGCAGCTGACGGAAGCCAAGGGCTTCCGACTCGCAACCGCTGCGCATCAGCATAAACTTCTTCATCTCTGCGCTTCCAAAGCGAGCAGAATGGATGCCGGAACGAGCAGTCCGATTCGATCGCTACTCCTGCTGCGTCGTCGGCGCGCAGGTAGCGTCTGGTAGGAAATTCGCCGCTGCGTGAAGATCAGCCGCGGTTGATCCCATCGATCAACTCGCGAAAACGGCCGAAGCTCTTGCGATGCGGATGCAGCACGAGCCGCGGCAGATTCCAGATCTCGGGCTCGTTTTTCTCCTGCCGCAGCGCGGTAGTCTGCGCGATGCGCCCGCTGCGCACGATGTCGGCGAACTCCTCGTTCAGTCGCGCCACTGATTCCTCGGAGAGCGTGCGCGTGAGCCGCAGCACCAGCTGATCCCCCACCCATCGCGCCGAGTGGTAAATTTTGTAGAACTGCAGGATTTCCGCCACGGCTTCAGCCGGCGTGTGCACGATCTTGAAAAGCTTGAAGTCTTCCGCGCCGATGTAGCCGGATTTGTAGAGATCGTCGGAGATGAACTCCATCCACGTTTCCCAATAGGTGCCGCCAGGCCGCTCGACCAAAACCAGCGGGATGATGCGCGCCTTGCCCGTCTGCATCAGCGTCAGCACTTCGAATCCCTCGTCCATCGTGCCGAACCCGCCGGGGAAAAGCGCCAGCGCGTGCGTCTCCTTCACG
>DATHXZ010000184.1:0-3141 GCA_035459405.1 Chthoniobacterales bacterium | reverse complement strand
CACGATCCATCCGTTCAGCGCGCCGACCAGGCCGACCATCACCGCCGTTGGCATCGCGAGACCACGCCCGCGCGCGAGGACGAACGAGCCACTCGCGAGCACGAATAGATGCGCGATCGAAAGTGCGGCCGCCCGGGCCGGAAAGCTGAGGGCGAACTTCCAGATCACCACCACAGCGGCATTCACGAAGACGGAGAACGTGCCGTATTGAAACTCGCCCGCGAGATTGCTGCAGACCCACGAGTACGGGCTCAGCAGAGGCAGTGTGCCTTCGGACCAACTCCGCGCCATGTCCGCGAAGACCGGCAGAATCGAGATTTGGTAGTCATCGACCCAGAACGCGCGCGGATTCCGCTGCAGCAGCAGGAGGCACAGGACGACGACGAGTGCGCCTGTGGAGACCGCTCCGGCGATGTCGCTGTAGGGCGTCTGTGTCAGACGCCATCTGCGCTCCTGGCGTTTCACAGAAACGCCCTACAATACAACGGGCGTGCCTTCGGTCATGACGAGCACGTTCTTCTCGATGCCATGCTCGCGCGCGCAGGCGAGCAAACGGGCTGGCGGCTCATCGAGCGGCTCGTATCCGAGTCGGAAACTGCCGTAGTGCATCGGCACGAGCGTCTTCGCGCCGAGTTCGGTGAATGCTTGCACGGCTTGCTCGGGGTTCATGTGAACTTCGCGGCCGCTCGGTGGGTCGTACGCGCCGATCGGCAGCAGCGCGATTTCGATGTCGAAGCGCTTCCCGATTTCCTGGAAGCCCTTGAAGTACGCTGTGTCGCCGCAGTGGAAGACGGAGCGGTTCTCGGCTTCGATCACGAACCCGCCGAAGCCGCGGTGTTGATCGTGCAACATCCGCGCGCCCCAGTGATGGCAAGGCGTGAGCGACACGCAGAGCGGACCGAGTTCCACCCGCTGCCAGTGATCGAGCTCATGCACGATGTTGAAGCCGAGATCGTGCACGAGATTGCCGACACCATGTGGCACGACGATCGGCTGATCGGCTGCGACTTTGCGCAACGTGCGCCGATCGAGGTGATCAAAATGCGCGTGCGTCACGAGCACGAAGTCGATCGACGGCAAATGGAAGATGTCGAACCCGGGGCGTTTCAGCCGCTTGATGACTTTGAGCCACATCGACCAGTTGGGATCGATCAGGAGGTTCACATCCGGCGTCTGCACGAGAAACGAGGCGTGCCCGATCCAGGTGATGCAGATCTCGCCGTTCTGAACTTTCGGGAAGAGCGGCGCCTGCCCGGCGGCGGCGCGTTTCGTAAACAGGGACGGGATGAGGACGCTGGTGAGGAAGTTGCGCTTGTGCCAGTCGGCACTTGGGCGCAGGCCGACGCGCGTCGCGCTCGCGCCATCGCCGTTCCCCGACGCCTGGACGATCTTTTTCCGGCTCTTTCTCGAGAAAGGGATCGGCACTAGGGCGGAAGCATATAATCTCGGTGAGGTGAATCAATCCCTTCGCGCTGGTGAGCGACGACGCTGAGATCGCGGCGCAAAAGACGGCGATCCGCGCGGCGATGCTCGCGCAGCTCCGCGCGATGCCAGCGGAGGAGCGCGCGGCGCGCTCAGAGGTGATCTGCCGGCGTATTGTCGAGTCGCCTGCGTGGCGGAAAGCCGAACGCCTGCTGCTTTTTTCGCCGATCCGCAGCGAGCCGGACATCGCGCCGGTTGGATCCGCGGCAACCGACGCGGGCAAACGCATCGCCATCATGCCGACCACGCTGCGCACCGAGTCGCAGCTGGAGCTGCCGTTTATCCCCGATCTCGTGCTCGTGCCCGGGCTTGCGTTCACGCCGACGGGACAGCGGCTCGGACGCGGCGGCGGCTTTTATGATCGCCTGCTTACCGGCCGCGCCGCGAACGCGTACAAGGTCGGCATCTGCTTTGCGTCGCAGCTGCTCGAGCGCATTCCAACTGAAGAACACGACGCGGTGCTCGACGCTGTGATCACCGACTGATGCGCGGACAACCGGATTCTGCGGTAGGGACGCCGCGCTGCGGCGTCCGAGCCGCGTGGCATGTATGGAAGCGGGCGGGAACGTCGAGCGTCGCCACGCGGCTCGGACAGCGCAGCGCGCTGTCCCTACCTTCCGCCGCATCGGTCCACGATAATCGATGAAACTGCTGGAGGGATTGCCGCGGCAGCCGTTTGTAGGCGTCGCGCTCGCGGCGATCATCGGCATCGCACTGGCTGATCGAACATCGCATCCTGCGATCGGGCTTGCGTGCGTCGTGTTGCTCGTGGCCGTAGCATTGCTGCGTCGAAGCACTGCGTTCACCCACGCATTCGTCATCGCAAGCTTCTTCGCGATCCATAGCTTGCGGCAAACCGACTCACCGGGACTGCGCCTCGCGCGTGAGCTCGGCACTGCGCCGGTTGCACTCGCAGCGCGGGGCGTTGTGGTGAGCGAACCAAAGATCTCAGCGCAGGGCACTGCTTCGTTTCAGTTCGCGCTACAACACATCGTGCGCGACGGCCGCACAATGCCGGCTGACGCGACGATACTCACGCGCTGGCGCGGCGACGTCCGATACGGTGACGAGCTTCAGCTCTTCGGTGTCGCTGCGACGGTCGAGCCGCCGCGCAATCCCGGCGAGTTCGACATGCGCGATTACCTCGCGCGACGCGACGTGCGTCGCGTTCTCGTCGTTCGTTACCCGGAAAACGGGAAACTGCTCAACCGCGGCGGCGGCAATCGCGTCATGCGCGCCGCCCAGGCCTCCCGCAAGTGGATGCAGGATGCGCTGGCGCGCGGGCTGGAAGATTCACCCGACCTGCATGGTCTCATCAGCGGAATGGTGCTCGGCGCGCGCGACGAAGCACCCGACGAAATCGAGGAGCGGTTCCAGCAAACAGGCACGCTGCACCTCTTCGCCGTGTCGGGCCTGAACGTCGCGATCGTCGCCCACCTGCTCTGGATTCTTGCGACAATGATGCGCATCCCGCGTCGCGCAGCGATCGCTCTGATCATCCCGGCGCTCTTCTTCTATTCGGCAGTGACGGGGCTGAATCCGTCGAGCGTGCGCGCTGCGCTGATGGCGGCAGTCGTGCTCGGCGGCTACTTCGTGGACCGCAGAGTCGTGATCGGAAACACTGTCGGCGCGGCAGCGGCGCTCGTCCTCTGCTACGAC
>DATHXZ010000183.1:0-4325 GCA_035459405.1 Chthoniobacterales bacterium | reverse complement strand
TGTGCATCGCATCTGGCCGACGTTCAACGTCACCGGCATCGACCCGAAAGGCGGGCGCTTCCAGACGCGCCAGGCCCTTGGCACGCCCTGCGGCCGCGGCTGGGAATACATGGCCGGCGCGGAGACGGGCAAGCGAGGCGGAATCGTCACCCGCTACACTGATTCCTACGACATGGTCGAAGACGCGACCTCCGCGGCGAAGCAAGTGAAGGAGAAGATCGCGGCGAAATCCGTCGAGCCTGGGCAGTACGCGCTCGTGCTGGATCCCTCGCATTTGTATCTCACGATCCACGAATCGATCGGGCACCCGACGGAACTTGATCGCGTGTTGGGCTACGAGGCGAACTACGCCGGCACCTCGTTCGCGACGATCGACAAGGCGAAAAGCAAGGAGTTCAAGTACGGCAGCCCGCAGGTCACGGTGCTGGCGGACAAGACGGAGCCCGGCTCGTTAGGCGCGGTCGGTTACGATGACGAAGGCGTGCCGACCAAGCAGTGGGAGATCATCAAAGACGGTATCCTCGTGAACTACCAGAAAACGCGCGATCAGGCGCACGTCATGGACCAGAAGGAGAGCGACGGCTGTGCGTACGCGGATCACTGGAGCAGCGTGCAATTCCAGCGCATGCCGAACGTCTCGGTCCAGCCGGGCAAGGATCCGCTCACGCCCGAGCAGATGATCAAGGATGTGGAACGCGGCATCTACATCGTCGGCGCTGGCTCGTTCTCGATTGATCAGCAGCGCTACAACTTCCAATTCGGAGGCCAGCTCTTTTACGAGATCGCGAACGGCGAGATCAAAGGCATGCTGCGCGACGTCGCCTATCAGGCGAACACGCAGGAGTTCTGGAATTCGTGCGTCGCTGTCTGCGACAAGAGCGACTACCGGCTCGGCGGCTCGTTCTTCGACGGCAAAGGCCAGCCGTCCCAGGTCAGCGCGGTCTCCCATGGCTCGGCGACAGCCCGCTTCGACAAGATCAACGTCATCAACACTGCGCGGAAGATTGGCTAACGCCTAACGACATCAATCCTATGGCTCAATTCACCGAATCCGAAGCGCAGGCGATCCTGCAGAAAGTCCTCGGCTTCTCGAAGGCCGATGAGTGCGAAGCGACATTAACCGGCGGAAGATCCGGCAATTTGCGGTTTGCGCGCAATGCCGTCTCGACCAGCGGCGCGCGCGAGGTCAGCAGCCTCGAAGTTCAATCCAGCTTCGGCAAAAAAACCGGAACTGCGGCGGTCAACGAGTTCGACGATGCGTCGCTCGAGAAGGCGGTCCGCCGCGCGGAAGAGCTCGCCCAACTCGCCCCGGAGAACCCCGAATACGTCGAGTTCCTTAGCGCGCAGGAATACCTGAATCCGACGGCATTCTTCGACAGCACGGCGAACATCGATCCGGCGTTCCGCGCGGATAAAGCCGGAACGAGCATCAAGCTTTGCAAGGACAAGAAGCTCGAAGCCGCCGGATTCCTTCAGCACGACGCAGGCTTCACGGCCGTCGCGAACACGCGCGGGCTAAAAGGTTACCAGCGCACATCAGGCGTCGATTTCTCCGTCACGGTCCGCACGCCGGACGGTCGCGGCTCCGGCTACGGGATTTGCGATTTCAACGACGCGAAGAAGCTCGATACACGAAGCGTGTCGGCTGTCGCCGCCGAGAAAGCTGCGCGCTCGGTCGAGACGCGTGCGATCGAGCCCGGCAAGTACACGGTGATCCTCGAGCCAGCGGCTTCAGTCGACCTGATCAGCCACCTGATCAGCAATCTCGATGCGCGGCAGGCAGACGAAGGCCGCAGCTTCATGAGCAAACCTGGCGGCGAAACGCGACTCGGCGAAAAGCTCGTCGACGAGCGCGTTCACATCTACTCCGACCCGATGAACGCCGACGCACCCGGCGGCAAGTGGTCGCCCGATGGTCGTCCGCGTCGCCCAGTCGATTGGGTGAAGGAGGGCAAGGTTGCGAATCTCGGGTACTCACGTTTCTGGGCGCAGAAGAAAGGCATCGATCCAGACAAAGCGCCGCCACCAGTGGGGGGTGGCTTCGGCGGAGGCGGAGGCAATCGCGCGATCGCCGCGTTCGAAGGGCAGTCCGGCATCCTGATGGATGGCGGCAACGCCAGCCTCGAAGAGCTCATCAAAGGCGTGAAGCGCGGCGTCCTCGTCACCCGCCTGTGGTACATCCGCCCGGTCGACCCGCAGACGCTGCTCTACACCGGCCTCACCCGCGACGGCACGTTCTACGTCGAGAACGGCGAGGTGAAATACGCGATCAAGAATTTCCGCTTCAACGAAAGCCCCGTCATCTTCCTCAACAACCTCGAAGCGCTCGGCAAACCGGTGCGCGTGAATGGCAACATGATCCCGCCGATGGTCGTGCGGGACTTTACGTTCTCGAGCTTGTCCGATGCGGTTTAGTCGCTCTGACTTGTCGGTTGAACGCGGCACTACGACGTTAATGCGATGACGCAGAAGCAGATCGTAATCGCCGCGGTCGAACAATTACCTGACGACACATCTCTCGACGAGATTGCTGACCGGATTGAATTCTTGGCGGCCGTTCAGAAGGGCTTCGACCAACTCGATCAGGGCGAAGGAATCCCGCACGACCAGATCAAGAGGCAGTTGGCCGGATGGCTTACAAGCTGATCTGGTCACCGGCGTCGCGTGATGATCTTCGTGACATTGTCTCGTTCATTGCTCGTGACAGCCGTTCGCGCGCAGAGGCATTCGGCTATCGGCTGATGCGCGAGACGGACAAGCTGGAACGATTTCCCGAGCTCGGCCGCGTCTGGCACGGTGCGCGCGGCACACCTTCCCTGTAGCTGTGGCCGAGTTTGTCTTCACCCGCCTGCAATACGAGTCTGGCGATTGGGACATTGTCGATCAACGGATGCCGTCGAACCTGATCGACTCGTTGGTCGCATACACCACCCTTGCGGTGGCAGAACGCGAAGCCGTTGTGCCGCTCGCGAGCAAGGAAGTCTTCGGCGCGTCGTTCTGCTATCTCAGCGGGCACAAGCTCGTGCAGTTCACCGATCGTGAGCGTGAGAACTTCGAGGCGTACGTGCGCCGGGGCGGTTTCGTTTTCGTGGATGACTGCAATCACGACATCGACGGGCTCTTCGCGAAGTCCTTCGAGGCGCAAATGGAGCAGATCTTCGGAGCAGAGGCGTTGAAGAAAATTCCGAATGACCACGCGATCTATGATGCGTTCTTCCCCTTCGAGAAAGGACCGCCGACCACCTCGTTCGAGCTGAACGGCTGGGGCGACGATCTCGTGCATGACTATCTCAAGGCGATCGAGATCGATGGGCGCATCGGCGTTCTCTACAGCAACAAGGATTACGGCTGCGAGTGGGACTACGACTTCCGCAACAAGCGCTTCCTCGCGGAGGACAACACGAAGTTCGGAGTGAACATCGTCATGTACGCGATGACCGTATGAGTGCGATGCAGGAAGTCACGGGCGTCGAGACCGAGGCGGATGTTCAGCGGCTGCTCGAGAAGCTTCCGCTGCTGCGTGAGGAGATCGGCAAAGTGGTCATCGGTCAGCAGCGTGTCGTGGAAGAACTGCTGACCGCGTTCCTTGCTGGCGGCCATTGTTTGATCGAAGGCCTGCCGGGACTCGGCAAAACACTGCTCATCCGCACGCTCGCGCAGGCCGTCCGCGTGACGTTTCACCGCATCCAGTTCACGCCGGATTTGATGCCGTCAGACATCATCGGCACCGAGGTGCTCGAGGAAGATCATGCGACCGGCAAACGCTTCTTCCAGTTCAATCCCGGCCCGATCTTCGGCCAGATCATCCTCGCCGATGAGATCAACCGGACGCCGCCGAAAACGCAGGCCGCGTTGCTCGAAGCGATGCAGGAAGGCTCGGTCACGTATGGCGGCAAGACCTACATGCTCGACCGTCCGTTCTTCGTTCTGGCGACGCAGAACCCGATCGAGCAATCGGGCACGTATCCACTGCCCGAGGCGCAGCTCGATCGCTTTCTCCTCTACCTGAACATCGGCTACCCGGAGGAGGCGGATGAGCTCTCGATGCTCGCGAGTACGACCGGAACACGCTTGGGGAGGGTCGAGCCGGTGCTTACCGTCGCGGAGATCCTGCAGTTGCAGGCGCTCGCGCGAGAGGTGGCGATCAGCCCTGATCTGCTCGCCTATGTAAATCGACTCGTTAGGGCAACGCGCGATCACTCGCTGCCCTACATCGAGAAATGGGTGCGATGGGGCGCGGGACCGCGTGCAGGGCAGGCGCTGATCCTGTCCGCCAAAGCGCGTGCGCTGCTCGCCGGCAGGTTCGCCGTCACGATGGACGATCT
>DATHXZ010000182.1:0-3520 GCA_035459405.1 Chthoniobacterales bacterium | reverse complement strand
CCGCGGCGCGGCGTCCCTACCCTGCATCGCGCAACGCGACGAAGGTCGCTACCAATTCCGCGGCAACCTTGCCGTCTTCCTCGACCCGCACATGCAAAGCGATCTTTGCTTTGCTCTTCGCGCGCAGCGTTGAGTGGAAGGTCTCGAGTTCGTGGGCATCCGGCCTGGCACAAATGGCGCGGATCGTTTCGCGCACCGGCTGTAGAAAGCGAATCGAGCTCTCCGCGATTACCACGTGCGCAGCTTCCCCACGTAATTGCATCCAGAGCAAACCGTAGCCGGCAAGCATGGCGACAGCGTTGATGCTTCCGCCGAATGCGGTGTGCAGGTGATTGTAGTTCAGCGCCACGGGCGCAGTGACGACAAACCTTCGCTCGTCATCGCACACGACGCGCACGCCCATCGCGCGCGTGAGCGGAATTTTCGTGTGAAAGAATTCTTCCGCCCCGCGCAGTTCGTCCGGCGTTTTCATCGTTCGGCCAATCCAAGGAACGTGCGTCATGCGAAGTCCTTAGACAGGCAAGGAACCACACATATGGAAACGATCGAAAAATCAATCGAAGTCGATGCGCCGCTGAAGACGGTTTACAACCAGTGGACGCAATTTGAGGAATTCCCGCGCTTCATGGAAGGCGTGAAGTCAGTGCGGCAAATGGACGACAAGCGGCTGCATTGGCACGTCGAGATCGCCGGCAAGGAGAAGGAATGGGACGCCGAAATCTACCGGCAGGAAGCCGACAGCGCGATCGCATGGCGCAGCACGTCGGGCGCGCATAATGGCGGCGAAGTACGGTTCTCACGCGGCGACGGTGATCGCACTCGCGTCACGCTCACGATGAGCTACGAGCCCGAAGGCATTGTCGAGAACGTCGGCGACGCGCTCGGCGCAGTCTCGGTCCGTGTGCAGGGCGACCTGAATCGCTTCAAGGAATTCATCGAGAGCCGTGGTCGCGAGACGGGCGGCTGGCGCGGTGAAATCCGCGGCGGTCAGGTTTCGGGTTCCTAGCGACGACAGACGAAGGTTCCGCGGCGACGCGGTTTTCTCTCCAGCAGGAGCGGTGTGCGCGAGCGGCTGAGTGCCGTGATCGCGCCACCGCTCCAGTCTTTTTAGTGACTCTGAAAACCGCAGTTTTAGCATGAACTTGTAAGTTCATTCACGAACGGAACCGCCTGAAAGTGAATAACTTAAAAAATTTCGCCCCACCGAAATAAAAGGCTGGTGCGACTGGCACGCGCTCTGCAATAGAGAGCCACGTGCACCGGCTTCTTCTACTCACCTTCCTCTGCGTTTGCGGCCTAAGCGTCTCATCCACAGCGGTGCGCGCTGAAGGACTCGTCCGCTCGAAATCGCATTTTTATTACAAGAACGGGTCCGGCAAGGTCACTGGCGCGAGTATCGTCCGCCGCTACTACAGCACGCAGATCACGCTCCCATCAGCGCCGACCGATCCACGCCTCGATCCGCGTCTCAGCCGCGCCGCTTCGTTCGCCCAGGAGCGCGCGCACGCGCGAACCAAGGCGCGCTGTTGGCGCTACGTGAAGGAAGCATTGGTCGCAGCCGGCGTGGTCGATTCGTATCCGACATCAAGCTACGGCGCGCAGGCCGGGGACGAGCTTGTCAGCAAATACGGCTTCCAGAAGCTGCCGATTCGCGATCCGTATGCTGCACCGGTTGGTGCGGTGATCGTCTACGGTAAGGGCGCAGGCGGTGCGGGGCACGTAGAGATCCGGACGAAGAACGGCTTCGTCAGCGATTACTACAGCAAGAGCAAGTGCTTCTATCCGCTGATCGCCGTCTACGCGAAATTCTCCTCGTAGAGGTTCGGTGGTAGGGACGCCGCGCTGCGGCGTCCGAGGCGCGTCGCCCTCGAGGAGGACGTTCAAACGACCTTTGGCATTGGCGCGCCGGTCGAACATCGCAGCGCAATGTCCCTACCACTGCGCCCAGCGCGTCTGCGGCGACGGCTGCCGCGTGCAGTTGCTGCGGTAGCTGTCGTTAGTCAGTCCGTCTTCTCGGAATCTTTCAGCAACTGCGCGAGCTCGTTCTTCCATAGATCGGCGATGGTGTGGCTGCCGTGGCCGCGCGTCTTGTCGCTGAGCGGCAACGTGACCGCGCGGCCGTTCCGCACCCGCTTGATCTCACGCTCGAGAATGCCAAGCTCCGGTGGATTGATCAGATCGTCTGCGAAGTTCACCGCGATGAGCGGTGCGCGAATCTTCTCCAGGCCCGGTGCCGGATCGTAATCGTGCGAGGCCTCGAGTGCATAGAGCATGTCGTTGGCGTCGCCGCTCTTCATGTAATCAGCGACAAACTTATCCAGCTCTTCATCCGCCTTCTCACGCGTCGGCGCCTGTTGCTGACGCAAAACCGGATTGCTGCTCATCAGCCACAGCATCTGCGCTGCGGTGCGCAGGCTCTGTGGCTGGTTCTTGTATTCGCCGCCCTGCCATTCGGGATCGCTGCGGATCGCGTCGATCACCATCCGGCGCCATGCTCGATTGCGGCCTGAGATCTGCGTCGGAAGGCTCGCGAGCGGCAGCAGCGCGTCCATAAACTCCGGATGCATCTGTCCCCACAGCCACGTGTGCATGCCTCCCATCGACGTGCCCATGACGAGGCGCGCGTGGTTCACACCGAGGCCTTCGTGCAGTAACCGGAACTGCGCCTCCACCATGTCGCGGTAGCCGTAGCGCGGGAACTTCGCGTGCATCCCATCGCTTGGCTTGCTCGATTTACCGTGCCCGATGCCATCGGGCATGACGATGAAAAACTTCGTCGCATCGAGCAGCTGACCCGCACCGAACAGCTCGCCGGCGAACTCCGGCCGGATAAATTGCGCGCCGCTGCCGGTGGTGCCGTGCGTGATCAGCACCGCGTTGCGAACGGTGCCTTTCTCATCCTTCCGCGGCTCACCGATCGTGCGGTAATGAATGCGCAGTTCGGGGAGTATTTCGCCGGAGGCGAAACGAAAATCGCGCAGCACGAAGTCGCCTTCAGCCGGAGTGGGATAATCAGCGGCGCTTACGCGCGCGGCGAACGCTACGAGCAGCGCAACGCAAAGGCTGGAGCGGGTAAGAGTCATGTCGTTTGCCCTGATCCCTCGGGCGCGGCTGGCCCAACGTCTTCCACCTGAAACTCAAGTCCCCCTACCCACCGCGCGATGAGGTTGTACAGCGCTGCACAGAGGATCCCACCGACAAATCCCATGACGCCGTACATCACCGGCAAGAGCACTGCCATGACGATCATCCCGACGACCATACCGGCAGCGCCGGCGCCGGAATTGCCGGCGTCCGCAAATAAGCCCACGAGCGCCGCGATTGCGAAGAACGGCACGAAGATCAGTCCGAAGACTGCATAAAGAATCCCGAAGATCTTGCCGACCGGCAGCGGGGCAACGTGCGTGAGCCGGCGCCTCATATGGAGCCGCCGTCGAAGTCCGCTGCCCCTTCGACTTTCGTCGCGCTCAGGATCTTCGTCGAGAGCTCCCGAATCCTGTCGAGGCGCTCCCCGAGCAGC
>DATHXZ010000181.1:0-7460 GCA_035459405.1 Chthoniobacterales bacterium | reverse complement strand
CCAGCACGGTGTCGCCGGCTGAAATATCAGCGATGAGGCCGTCGTAGTTTACGTCGACCGAGTAAGTTTCCTCGCTGCGCGCGCCGCGGACGGTGAACTCCACAATGTCGCCCGGCTGCAGCTCAAGCTCAGTCGAGAGATCGCCGGTGCGGATCGCTGGGCCCTGCGTATCCATCAGGATCGCGACCGGCCGGCCGACTTGGTCGGCGATGGTGCGGATCTGCGGCACGATCGCGCGCACCCAATCGTGTTTCGCATGGCTCATGTTCAGGCGGAACACATCGGCGCCTTGCTGCATGAGCTGGCGCAGCACCTCCGGTTTTTCCGTCGCAGGCCCGAGCGTGCAGATGATCTTCGTCTTGCGCATGTGGCGTCAGGATTCCGGCTTACTCAGCAAAAGCAACCCGCTTCCGCCCCTTCATCGCGGCTGAGCAGCTCGGAGGTTGCGTTCGCCCAGCGCGCGCGATTGACTGGCGACACATGCATCCGAGCTCGTACGACAAGATGGCGCAGTTCCGCCGCGACTATCTCGAGGGGCGGAAACAGGAACGGCTCACGATCTACGACATCGGCAGCCAGGACATCAACGGCTCGTACCGGCCGCTCTTTTCAGAACCGGCGTGGCGCTATGTCGGCGTCGACATGTCCGGCGGCAAGAACGTCGATCTCGTGCTGAAGAACCCGTATCACTGGCGTGAGATCCAGGCGGGCAGCGCGGACGTCATTGTCTCGGGGCAGACGTTCGAGCACACCGAATTCTTCTGGGAGACAACGGCGCAGATCGCACGCGCACTGAAGATTGGCGGAATTTGCTGCATTCTGGCGCCGTCGGCCGGACCAGAGCATCGGTATCCGGTAGATTGCTGGCGCGTTTATCCGGATGGCTTTCGTGCTGTCGCGCGATATGCCGGCCTGGAGGTCCTCGAAGCCACCACGCAATGGGAGGACCTGCCGCAGTACGATAACGAGAGTAACAAGTGGCACGACTCGATGCTCGTCGCCCGCAAGCGGCACGAGCCGGTGGCGATTCGAGCCTGCCGCGCGCTCCACACCTGGATAGGCCAGAAGCTTCCAGACCGCCCGCTGGTCCTGCCCGGCTAGATGAACATCCTCGTCACTGGTGTCTGCGGCTTCGACGGCAGAGTCCTCGCTGAAGGATTCATCTCAGCGGGTCTGCGAGTCACGGGTGCCGACAATCTCAGCCGTGCCGGCAGCGAGTTGAACCGCGGCTACCTGAAGAAGCTCGGTGTCCGCGTGATCCACTGGGACATCCACAGTGCGACCGACCTTAACGAAGTGCCGGCAGCCGATTGGGTCGTCGATGCGGCTGCCAACCCGACCGTGCTTGCAGGAATCGATGGAAAGACCAGCAGCCGGCAACTCGTGGAGCACAACCTCCTCGGCACGGCGAATCTGCTGGAGTACTCCTTGCTGCCGCTATTGCTGAATCAGATGCACGCGGGCAAAACAGGTCCGTGCATCGTGATGCACGTAAGCGGCGGCGCCGCGCGAAGTATGTCGCTGGCACAACTATCCGCGTGGTGCGGCAGCGATTCGGCGAGCACGTTGTCACATCGGACTCCACGAACCGCCCTTTCGACGTGCCGTGGCTCGTGCTCGATTCCACGCGCGCGGCCGCGAATGGACTTGGCATCCGCAAACGCCGTTGCATGACGTGCTTGAGGAGATCGCCACGCATGCCGAGAAAACCCGAACTGGCTCGATTTGACCGATGGTTAACAGCAACCCTGCAGCCGCCGCGCAAGAGCTGAAGCTGATGTCGGTGGTGATCCCGGCGCGGGACGAGGAGTGGTGCATCGCGTCGGCGATCGAGCATCTCCACCTCGAGCTGCGCCTTCACCAGGTTCCGCACGAGATCGTTGTGGTAGACGATGGCAGCTCCGATCGCACGTGGGAGATCCTCGTCGAGATGCAGGACCGCATCCCGGAGTTGAAGCCGATCCGCAACGAGGGGCCGCACGGCTTCGGAAGGGCTGTTGTCCGCGGCCTAGATGCGATGCAGGGCGATGCCGTCACCATCATGATGGCGGACGAGTCGGACGATTCGCGCGATGTCGTGCGTTACTGGAAGGCGCTTCAGCAAGGGTACGATTGCGTGTTCGGCAGCCGCTTCATCAAAGGAGGCGGAGTGATCGACTACCCGCGTTTCAAGCTCTTCCTGAACCGGATGGTGAACCGCGGGTTGCGGCTCCTGTTCCACATGAAGCTGAATGACACGACCAACGCCTTCAAAGCCTATCGACGGGAAGTGATCGACGGCTGCCGGCCATTGATCGCGCCGCACTTCAATCTCACGGTCGAGCTGCCGCTGAAGGCGATCGTGCGCGGTTACTCCTGGACCGTAATCCCGATCACCTGGCGGAACCGCCAGGGCGGCGCAACCAAACTCAAGCTGAAGGAAATGGGCAGCCGCTACCTTTTCATCTGCCTCTACGTGTGGCTTGAGAAATACTTCAGTCGCGGCGATTACGCGAAAGGGTGAGACGTTCCGACGCCGTTCAGCCGCCGCACGACCGGCAGCGCTGCCCGTGCGTCAAGTCCCGCGCAGATCAGGCAAGCCATGTTGTGCAAACCCGAGGCTGAGGTTCCAAGCCAGTCCACCCGTCCATCCTGCGATTTCGCGGCGTGGGCATTATTCGCGCTGGGGATCGCTCCCGTCGCGCTGATGCTCCGGTTCGTCCTCACCAACTGGCTCCCGCTCCCGTACTGGGACGAGTGGTCGACGCCCGGCGCCATGTTCGTCTCCTGGTGCCAGGGCACTCTTTCGTTCGCGGACTTCTTCGAGCAGCACAACGAAAGCCGTAAAGTTTTCCCGCGCCTGATCTATCTGACCCTCGCGCAGATCCGCGGCGGGTGGGATGTGCGCAAGGAGATCGCGCTTTTATTCGTCACCGTTTGCGCCATCTGCGCCCTTTTTTATCGGCTAATCCGCGCCACCCCGGGCGCAACGACACGCGCGGCGCTGACTGCGTGGATTGCGGCGACGCTGCTCGCGTTTTCGCCCGGCCAATTTGAGAACTTCCTCTGGGGAGTGCAGTTGGAGCCGTTCCTGGTCGGGTGCGGGGTGCTCGCGATCGCGGCGGTGAACACTTCCGGCATTCCGCTCGTTTGGAAGTGCGTGGTCAACGCCACGATTGCGCTGCTCGCCACTTACACCGTCGCGAACGGCATGCTGCTCTGGGTGCTCGGTCTGCCGCTTCTCGCCCGTGGTGAATCCCTCTCGCGACGCAAAATCTATTTCGCCTACGCGCCATATCTGGTGTGCGCCATCGCGGCGATCAGGTTCTACTTCATCGGCTATAATCATCCCGGCCACCACCCGGACCTCCTGCCGGAGGGGACGCGCGTCCTTGCTCTGGGACATTATTTACTTCTGTGGGTTGGGTCCTACTTCTATTCGCCTCACTTCGACCCGCTGGCGATTGGAGCCGTCGCGAGCGTCGCTTGGCTTGCGGCCCTCGGCGCGACCATGAGGCTGATCCTGCGCGGGCGCTCGTGGCGGACGTTCTACCCGCCGTTGCTTATCGGCGCCTACGCCTGCGTCACCGCATGCGTGACGGCGTTTGGGCGAATTGGATTCGGAGTCAACCAGGCGCTGGATATGAGGTATCGCACGTTCAGCCTCTTCTTCTACCTCGCGCTCCTCGGCCTCCTCTTCGCGATTTATTGCTCGTGCGTCCGACAAGCAGGGATACTCCGCAGGCGCGTTTTTGCTGTCACTTGCGGCATTCTCGCGGTGCTCGCGATGAGTGCCTGGACGTCGAGCTACATCGCGGCGGCGAAGCACGCCACAGTGATGTATCACAGGAACCTGACGCTGCTGCGTGCATTGGAGTGGGTGGATGTCATTCCAGACAATCCCGATCTGCTCCTGATTTACCCGATTATCGATCAGCTCCTGGAGCGAACCCGCATCGTGCGCGAGCACAAGCTGCTTCGGTTGGGCTTCGCGGAGAACCGTCTCTTGAAGCAAGTGCGCAAACCTCCCCCTTCCGACGCGGCTGATTCTTTTGGCCGGTTCGACACCTGCATGTTCGACCCGAACCATAATCTTTACATCACAGGCTGGGCCTGGCTGCCGGACCGCGACCGCCGCGCGGACTGCGTCGTGATCGGCTGCCAGGATGCATCCGGCCGATTCAAACCCATCAGCGTCCTCGAAACGGGGGTCCGACGGGACGACTTCAGCGCCGAGCCCGGCAGGCGTGATGCTGGCTTCTCGCGCACGTTCAATCCGGCGAATGTGCCGGCGGGCGACATCACGATTGCCGCCTGGGGGATCGACGTGGTTAATAAGAAAGCCTACCCGCTCGGCGGTGCCACACGTGTGGCGGCTGGTGTGCGCTGAATCGCGAATGGTCGGCCCGGAGCTTCGCCGCGCAACCTTTGCCTGCCGGCAGTGCTCGATTGCAAAAGCGCGGCGGGTGAGATTGAGTCATGCGGTGACCAGAAGTCGAAGCAGGAGTTCAACCCCGGTTTAAAGGAGTCGCCGGCCGTGTCTGTCGCTCATCCGGCACAATGGCGAGCGCGCCTCCCGCAGCTCGACGCCGGAACCATTTGCCTCGTCATCCTCGGCCTTGCGCCACTGCTCGCGATGCTGGCGATCGTGCTTACGCACTGGTTGCCGCTACCATACTGGGATGAATGGGCGTCGCCCGGGCGCTTATTCGCCGCGTGGTACGGCGGCACGCTGACGTGGCGCGACTTCTTCGAACAGCATAACGAGAGCCGCGGAGTTTTTGCCCGGATGTTGCACCTCCTGCTGGTCCAGTTCGGCGGCTGGGACGTGCGCAGGGAAATGGCGCTGCTCTTCGCGAGCGTCTGCGCGATCACCATCCTGTTTTACAAGCTGATGCGGCGCATCCCGGGCGCCACCACTCGATCTGCTCTCATCACGTGGAGCGCGGCCACCGTGCTCTGCTTCTCGGCCGTTCAGCTCGATAACTTTCTCTGGGCGACGCTGCTCGGGCCGTTTGTTCCTGGTCTCGGGCTGATGGCGATCGCCGTGGTGAATACCTCCCAGCTTTCGTTTCGCACCAAGTGCCTGCTCAACGCTCTCGTCGCGCTTCTCGCCACCTACACCTTCGTCATTGGGTTGTTGCTCTGGGCGCTCGGGGTTCCGACGCTGGCACCGAACGATTCCGTCACCCGCCGCAAAATGTGGCTCTGGTATGCCGTCTACGGGCTCTGCGGCGCGATCGCGGTAGGCGTTTACTTCATCGGTTACATCCGCCCCACACACCACCCGAAATTCTTCCCGGACGGCACGGGATTCACTGCGTTTGCCCATTATCTCCTTCTATGGATCGGAGGATACTTTCGAGCCCCGGGCATCAATCCGCTGGCGGTCGGAATGACGGCGGCCATCATCTTTGCGGTTGCGCTCATTTCCGTGGGAGTGCTGCTGATCCGGACTCACGCGTGGCGTCCTTTTTACGGTGCACTGCTGATCACCGCTTACGCCTGCATCACGGCCGGCACGACGGCAGCGGGCCGGATCGGCTTCGGCGTCGAGCAGGCGATGGATGCTCGTTACAGAACCTTCAGCGTCTTCTTCTATCTCGCGATCGTGGCGCTCCTCTTCGCTCTCTGGTGTTCGCACGTTCGGAACTCGAGCCCGGCGGCGCGCCGCGCGTTCCTTGCTGGCTGTTCCGTCGCCGCGATCGCCGCCCTTATCGCGTGGACCGCCTGTTACGTCGAACGCATGGCTTACCTCAAAGTGCTGTATGGCAGAAACATCGTGCTCCTGCGCGCGCTCGAATGGATCGACGTCATCCCGGACAATCCCGATCTGCTTTACCTTTACCCGCGGTTCGATCAGCTCATCGAGCGCACCCAGCAAATGCGCGAGCACAATCTGCTCCGCCTGCAGTTCGTGAAGCCTCACCTCGCGCGGAGGGTGCGGCAGGGGCCGCCCGCAAAGGTCGACGACTCTTTCGGGACGCTCGAGACCTGCACGTTCCAAACCACTGGCAACCTCTACATCACCGGCTGGGCACGCCTCCCCTATCGCAATCTCCGCTCCGCCTGCATTGTGATCGGCGCCAGGGACGCCTCGGGAGCATTCAAGCCGATCTCGGTCATGGAGATTCAACCGTCCGGGCATAACGGGGAGCCGCGGCTCGTATTTGGCCGCGCATTCAATCCCGCGAATCTGCCGCCTGGCGAGATCACGATCTCAGCATGGGCCGTTGATCTCCTCCGCAAGAAAGCCCACCCGCTTGGGGGCGCGCGGACGTTCACTGCCGATCACGTTGAGCGTCCGCCGGCTCCTTGAGCCGCGTCACACTTGCCTCTGTGGCGTTTGTTCCTTTAGGCTCGCCGCTCGATGTCTGGACCACTAGTGCCCCGTATCAGCGACATTCTCGCGTGTCCGGTCTGTCGCGGGGACGTGCGGGATAGCGGCGGCGAACTCCACTGCACCAATTGCGCGCGCACCTTTGCCATCCAGAACGGCATCCCCGTATTCTTGGGCCAATCGGCCGAAGTCGTGGCCGAGCACACGAGCAACGCGATCGGGCCGCACTTCGAGGAGGTGCTGAAGGAAGGAAAAGAGTTCGTCCTGCACATTGGAGCCGGCGGCTCACCGCAGCGGTTTCCGAATTGCGTCGAGTTCGAGTACAAGATTTTCCGGCACACTGATGTCGTCGGAGATGCGCATCAGCTCCCACTCAAGGACGGCGTGTTCGATCGCGTTTTCGCGCTGAACGTCTTCGAGCATTTGAAGGATCCTAAACTCGCCGCGCAGGAGATCTTCCGCGTGCTGAAGCCCGGCGGTTCGGTGGCCATCCATACTGCGTTCCTCCAGTCGGTGCACGAGGAGCCGCACCATTATTACAACGCTACCGAATACGGCGTGCGCGAGTGGTTTTCCCCGTTCGAAATCGAAGCGATCAACGTGACTGGCAATTTCGGGCCGGGCGTCATGCTGGCCTTTCTGTTGTCGAACGTGCTCGAAGCTGCACGTGCCAGCGGCGCAACCTGGCGTGAGCAGATGCGGCTGAGCGACACGACTCTCGGGGAATGGGCCGAGTTTTGGGCCGGCCGCAGCGATCAGCCACCGGGATTCCAGACGCTGCAAAGCATGCCCCTCGCCGAGCAGAAAAAGATCGCGGCGGGGTTCGAGATGATCGCGCGCAAGCCGGCGGCGATCTCCGCATAAACACTTGCCGACTGGGGCAGAGTAGCGTCGGCTGGATTACGCCACGCGATGATGCAGAACGCTTCGCCACCCGATCCCGCGCGGACACAGGTCTCGGAGAAGTTCCACTTCTGGCTCGATGAGCCGACTGACTGGAGCCTGAAAGTTCGCCGGTTGCGGCTTTCCGGCTGGTGTGTCGCCAAGAAAGGTCCGCCTCTCCAGGCGATCCGCGCACGGCTCGGCGGTCGTACATTCGAGGGGCGATTTGATCGCGATCGGCCGGAAGTAGCGGAGTTCG
>DATHXZ010000180.1:0-7597 GCA_035459405.1 Chthoniobacterales bacterium | reverse complement strand
AAAGGCAAGGAGAACGACAACTACGCGTCGGCTCAGCTGCGCATGATCATGGTCGTGCTCGTCTGGATTCACGCCGTGATCGTCACCGGCCTGCTCATTTTCGAGATCGGGTAATCCACGTCAGGTGCGTCTGCGGTCAGGGCTGCGGGTTTGCGACGCCGGCGTGTCCCGCCAGCTCCGTTCGACCGAGAGGGGCTACGCCCGTTGCACCCAGCGGCCGCGCCAGCATGCCGCTTGCA
Source organism: Chthoniobacterales bacterium (assembly GCA_035459405.1). Classification (GTDB taxonomy): domain Bacteria; phylum Verrucomicrobiota; class Verrucomicrobiia; order Chthoniobacterales; family UBA10450; genus JACCTI01. The sequence goes on along the minus strand of DATHXZ010000180.1, from coordinate 7,358 downwards.
ACGGATCTGGCCAATATTCCGTCTGCCAGGCGATCCTGCCGTCGCGGATGATCGCGAATGTGATCACGCGCGCGTTTACCCACGCCGTCGGTCACGCCTACTTCGGTCGCGACGTGGTTTTCATCCGCGATCATGCGGTGCAAGCGAAGCTCCAAGGTGCGGCGGCTGGATAATGCCGTTGACGGCAACGAAGTTGTCCCGCCCGCGAATGCGTTGGCCCGATCGCGGCCAATCGAGCACGTAGTCGACGTGCAAAAATCTCGCCGGCCGCACGAAGTCGTCCGCCTTCATGGCGGCCGACGACTTTGCGACTACTCGCAGGTTCCCGTCGCGCTGGGACATGACGAATCGAAATCGGTTGTTCGTCTAGCGACGAGCTGGCGTTCGTCTAAACCGCCGCTTTACGAGCGCTCAAGCTTTTGCTGTAGATCCCGGACCGATCGAAGCAGCAAGCGCGGCGCTTTCCGGCCGCCAGCATCTCGCAGGCATTCTTGATCCGGCGCGCGCGCGTTTGGGAGTGGTTCGCGAAGGTGATCCAGTGGATCCAATCGCGGCGTGCGATGGGCGTGATGTCCGCCCACATCGCGCGCGCCTTCGGGGCGGCTGCCGTGAGCGCCTTTCGGAAGTCTTCGGGCAAGTCCGATTCTGGCTCCTTGGCCTCCGGCGCGATCTCGAGCGCGACAACATCGCCGGCCGCAGCGCCGGCAGCTTCGCGGAGCTTGTGGTCCATCTTCAACCAGTGCCTTGCCTGCCCGTCTGGCTCGAGCGTCGCCTGAAACGGGACGCCATTGATGGCCTTCGACCGACGTCATGCTGCTTGTGGGGAGCTGGGCGCTGGCGGTTTTCGGCAGGACCAGAAACGTCCATAAGTCGCTCGTGTCCACGTCTGCCGGACGGGAGAGTTTCGCTTTGAAACGGATCTTAGCAGCGGTCTTGGTCATTGTTCGCGCGCAATGATGGTACGAATACGCCGCTCCAAACGCGGTCGGCAACGCCGGGCTGTATGACCAGCGCGCCACCAGTGAAGTCTCCGCCTCATCGACGGATCAGGCGCGATTTAGCGGCGTGTAGGCTGTGCGGGCGCTGCGTTTACCTTTGATCCCGACTCAAATCCTCGCGACGCCCACGCCGACGCATCGGATGATTGTCGCGACTGGTCGGTGGCGATGGCGCGTTTCATTTAGAGAATGGCAAAGAGTCCGATCGTTTTCGAGGACGAACGCCTGCGGCTGACGATCCCGTTGGCCGATGCGGTGTCGTTCGCCATGGGTTGGTCGGATCTCGGTTACCGCGACCCGGCCGAGAACCTGCGCCAGGTGATCGGGCTCCTGGCGATAGACGCGCTGCAACGTGCGGAGCAGTGGCGCCTGGCGACCATGTTGCAGACCTGCCTCGCGCATCGCTGGCCCGCATTCGAGGCCGACTAACGCGAAAGAAGCAACTGCGGCCGACAGTCCCGGCGATCACTTAGGTGAAGAAGGCATTAGGGCTTGTCGGGGTCGTGCTCGGGTGCGCGGCGGTTCAGGTGTGGGGACAAACGAAGGCGCCGAAAGCTGAGCGCGCGAAGCGTTCGGGCGCGCCATCGGCCGGGCCGGCGACGACACAGTTCCAGATCAGGAACGTCAACTTCCGCATTGACGAGAGCATCACGCTCGAGATCGCATGGCTGCGCGGCGAGCTCCTTTCGAACGAGCCCGGCAAGCTGCCGACCTTCGACGATAAGGCGTCGTTATTGATGAAGATCGATGCTGGGGAAGTGGCGATGAGCACCGCCTCGTTCACCGACTTGATGAATCGCTACGTCTTCAATTATCCGGGCGCGCCACTGACGAACATCCGGGTCTCAACGGAAGGCGATCTGCTGCGGCAGGAAGCGACGATGCATAACACCGTGCCGACGGAGATGGTTGGGAGCCTAGCGGCATTGCCGGATGGACGGATCCGTTTCCGACCGAACACAATCAGGGCTGCCGGCGTGCCGGCGAAGAAGCTGATGGACGCGGTGGGCCTCCAGACGAGCAAGCTGGTCAAAGGCACCGATCCACGTGGCGTCGACATCGTCGGTGACGACTTGATCATGGACCTGAACGTCCTCATGCCGCCGCCGCGCGTGCGCGCGAAGGTGAGCGGCGTCCGGATTGAGGGCGATCGCATCGTGCAGACATTCGGCGGGAAGGACGCGGCTGCCGCGCGGGAAGAGCTCGCTCCGCCCGACAAAGAGGCGGCGAACTACATGTATTATCGCGGTGGGACGATCCGTTTCCGCAAGTTCATCATGGAGGATACGGACGTCCAGATCGTCGATGCCGATCCGGGCGATCCGCTCGATTACTCGCTCGAGCGTTACTTTGATCAGATCGTAGCCGGCCAAAGCCGCAACACATCGAATGGCGCGCAGGTGACGAGTGTGCCGGACTACCACGATCTGCAGCGGCGCGGATCAAGCGAGCAGCCCGCACCCTGACTCGGCGGGTGTCCTCACCCCCAATTCGGCGCGCTGGACCCCCCCCGCTACACCAACGGTTGCGGCTCACGCCCGCCCGTCTAAGCCGCGATTTCCAGTGCCCCCAACGGATCGAACGCCTCGGCTTTCGCCTCTGGCGCACGCTCGTCTCTCGGCGGCTGCTCGAATTTCCAGTGCGCCATCTGTGGCATCCAACCGCGGATCCAATGCGCGATCGGTTGTTGGAATTCGTAGGCCGGCAGCTCGCTTGCACGACAGCCGCCGGCCGCGAGCGCGAAGCTCGTTGAGATCGATGACGGGTGGCGATCCAGTTGTTCGTCGAGCCAGTAGATGCCCACCGGATCGATGTTGCCGTCGCTGCGCCGCAGGAGCGAATCCCAGTCGCACGAGTCGACAAATGGAAACCAGCAATGCCCTTCCATCGGCACACCGGCGAGCGCCGCATTCTCACACTGCTCGAGCGTGTACTTGAACCACGTGGCACGATCGGGCGCCGTGCCGCGGATGTTCGTCTCGCCAAGCAAACACGGCCGCTGGTAGCGCTCCCAATATTCCTCGATCAACTCCGCCAACGGAGATGGGTTGTTCGTCGGCGCGAACCCGTCAGTGGCACTCTGATACGACCATTGATTGTGCGCGTAATAGTCGAGCCCCACGACATCAACGTGCCCTGGTTGCATGTGCAACAATTCCGCGCCTCCCGCTTCCACCATCTCGCGGAAGAACGGGCGTGCGGGGTCGAGATCGATGCCCAGGAGAAGATCGAGAACTGCAAAGCGCCGGTCGTTCATGAGCGCCGCGGTGGGCGAGCCGCCGTCGTGTCGCTCGCACGTGTCGGTGTGAAAGTGCCGGGCGTGGGGCAACAAATCCCGGCACATCCGGCTCGCCTCGCTCCACGCCGGAAGCACGTTCTTCCATAGCTCGACCATCCCGCCGATGTCGCTGTAGTATGGAGGCCACGCTCCCACCTGCCCGGAGAGTAACAGGGTAGAGAAAGGCTCGTTGAACAGCGTGTAGCTCTCTACCCACGGATAACGTCGCGCGAACGCCTCCACATAGCGGAGGTAAGCCGGCCCGAAGCGTGGATCGGCAAAGTCGAGCCATGCAGGATGGCTCGTGTGGTGAAGCAAATCCGGGATCGGTTCCAGTCCGCGCTCGGCAAGGCATTCCATAGCCTCGTCGGTCTCACGCCAGTCGAGCTCGCCTTCGGTCTCTTCCACGCGGTGCCAGCGAACCGGGTACCGCACGCGACGCACACCAGTAGCGACAAGCAGGTCGAGATCGGCGCAACGCCGCTCGACGTGGCAGTTGGTTTCGCACACGTCGCGATCGTGCAGCGGAGCATAGGTCGATTCAAAGCCGGTGAGAATTTCGATCGGCGGCGCGTCGACTGCAGCGCTTTGCCCGCTGGTGATGTGTAGCGTTGGTCGCGAAATCCTCTCAGGCGAGGAGGACGTCGTGCTGCAAGGGAGGGCGTGTGGTTCAATCATGGAGAGGCTACGTGAAGCTCGAAAGCCTCGCCTCCCGCCGCTCCTCGTGCTATTGGGCACCTGGCCGACGGACATATCGGATTTTTACCTAACGAGTCCTCATGTTCGTTAGGCAGCCGTATACGGATTTTGCCCAAGCGAACCCCCGAAGTTCGTGAGACGTGCGGATGGCGCGTATGCTTGCTCCTCGAACGCAGCCGCGGTGCAGATGGAGAGGGTGTCTTCAATGATGGAGGACCGTACAAATCCCGAGCAGAAGCCGCTGCCCATCGAGAGGTCGAGCGCGGGCCCTGCGAATGCCGACCTCGCCTCCGCCTCGGTGCCGGGCGACCGCAAACCAGGCGAAGACCTCGGTGAGCGTCAGGAGCAGCTGCTGGACGAAGCTGTCGAAGAGAGCTTCCCGGCGAGCGACCCAATCTCGCCCAAGCAGATCACGTAAGCGCGGAACGGCGCTGGATCGGGCATGCGCGGCATGAGACGCCGCGCGCCGAGGAATCAATCCAGCCGCTCGGAAGACCGTGGCCCCCGCCGATTGCGATAGAGACTGTGGTGCTGCGGTGCGCCTCCGACGTTCGATTGTCATAGCGCGATTTCCAGCGTCTGCCGCAGCGACCCCGCGCGAACCTATTGCATGAACAACGAGACGACACTGATCACTGGAGCATCGAGCGGCATCGGGATGCACCTGGCGCACGAGTTCGCGCGCAACGGCCACCGCGTCATCCTCGTCGCGCCAGTGGAATCGGAGCTGCGCGAAGTGGCGCAACAGCTGCAGACGAACGGCGGCGGCGAGGCAATCGTGATCGCGAAAGACCTCGAGCAGCCGAACGCGCCGCAGGAGATCTTCGATGAGCTACAGCAGCGTGGGGTGAGCGTTGACATCCTGGTCAACAACGCCGGTCACGGTCAGCATGGAAATTTTTGGGAAATCCCGCTGGAGAAGGACCTCTCGATGATGCGGCTGAACATGGAGGCAATGCTGCGGCTGATGAAGTTGTTCCTGCCGCCGATGCTGGCACGGAAGCGTGGCCGCATTCTCAACAACGCCTCGGTCGGCGGGTTCGAGCCCGGGCCGATGATCGCGGTCTATCATGCGACAAAGGCGTTCGTGCTGTCGCTGACGCAGGCCCTTGCGACGGAGCTAGAAGACAGCGGTATCACCGTGACTGCGCTTTGCCCGGGACCGACGGATACGGATTTCTTTCCGAAGGCCGACATGATGGCGACTAGAGCGTTCCAACATGCGATGCCTCCGCAGGATGTGGCGAAAGCCGGCTACGATGCGGTGATGAAAGGCGATCGTCTCGTCGTCCCCGGCGGCATGAACAAGGCGCTGGTGTTTGCGCGGCGGTTCATGACGGAAGGTGGCCAGGCCAAAATGAACGAGAAGATGATGGAAGAGTTGGCGGAGGGAGATCGCAAGTACGACCGCGGCGACATGGAAACCAAGGCGGCGCAAAAGGACTGAACGGTTCGCCCGAGAGCAACAAGGAGACTTACAGATGGCCTACATCAAACAAATGTTCGAAACGCATCCGGTGAATCCTTCGTCGGATCACGCGGCAATCATCGAGTGCATCACAGCCTGTTACTCTTGCGCTGAAGCTTGCAATGCCTGCGCGGACGCCTGCCTCGGCGAGAAGAACGTCGCTGAGCAGGTGCAATGCATTCGCGATTGCAACGACTGCGCCGACGTCTGCCTCGCGACGGCGCGGATCATGTCGCGCTTCACGCGCACCGACTTCAAGCTCGCCGGAGCGCAATTGCGCGCATGCGTCCAGGCATGCGAAACCTGCGGTGCGGAGTGCGAGAAACACGCCGAGCACATGGACCATTGCCGCGTTTGCGCAGAAGCCTGCCGGCGCTGCGCGGAAGCATGCCGCACGCTGCTCGCCGAGAACCCGACCAAAGAGTCCGAGTCGCAGTGATGATTGCCACGCGGTGAAGGAGCTCGGCGGCCTCGGGCGGACCGGTCTCGCCGACCTTCTTGACTTTCTCCTCGAGGTCGCCGCTCGATAGCTTCTCCTCTTCCAGGAAGTCGGCCTTGATGCGGTAAGCGTGCGGCCGGTGAGCGCGGGTAATAGAGCCAGCCGTTCTCCGCATCGAGCGCGATGCGATCGGCGTGGTCTGCGGCGTCGCTTTGTTTGGTCAGCGATCACGTCGCGACCGTCGACGTTTAGCTCCACATGCTTCTCCGCCTTCGAGTCGTGATCGTCGAGCAGTCGGTGCGCTTTGCCCGTTTTGAGATCGACCACAACGATCGCGCCGACGCCGGCCTCGGTGATAAACGCGACGTCCGCCGCGTTGTCAATACGCACGTTCATTGAGGTAGCTTTTGCTGGCGCGACGTCTTCACCGAACGGGATGTTCTGCACGAGCTGGTGACTTGCTGGTTCGGAGCCTGGCGACTTCCTTCGGGTCCTCGGACGATGCGAGCGCGACGACAGCGAGCAGGTCGTGAACGGATGATTGAGTCGTATCTCTCGCGGTCAGTCGGTCGTGATGCGCTCTTGATGCTGCTCGAGTGCATCGAGAACCTTCTCCGGTCGCACGTCTTGCTCGAGCTCCCGCAGCTCTGGATTCCGCGCCTCATCGATGTCGAGCCGCTCGGCAATCTGCTTCACGAGCGTGACGAGCCGCGTCACTTCGTGCTCGGCGAGGAGGCTGACCTGCAGGTCGAGGTCGGCGCGCTTGTCGGCTTGTGCGGCCATGCGGTTTTGCGAGATGAGGACGAACGTGGAGAGAAAGATCGCTTCCACCGAGGCCCACATCGCCAGGACGACGTAGGTCGGATCGAACTTCGGAAGCGGCACGCCCGGGAGGTTCGCCACAATCCAGGCTCCGAAGAGAACCAGGTGGATGTAGACGAATGTCATGCTCCCCGTGAACCCTGTGATCGCCTCGGCAATTCGTAGCTGCAACGGCTGATTCCGATCCTCCGCATCGCGCCGCTCGAGCACGGCCTCGATGTTCCGCTGCATGACGGCTGTCATTCCCTGTGGAACCTCTTCTTTCGGACGATTGGACACGGATTCGTGCTGCATGCCTCTTGATTCGTAACTCAACGGCTAACGAGACGCCGATCGAACCTAGGTACGGCGAATGCCAACGCGCCACCAATACCTCCGCGATGACCTACACCAAAACCTCAGCCGTGCCGCTCGGCCTGCACCTGTTGACTGCTCTGCACGGGCTGGGCGCTCTCGCCTGTCTCGTGATGCGGCGGGTTCCGCGATATCCGACGAGTTTCGCCTCGGCCTGGTGGCATCGCCCGGGAGCGCGCTGATGATCCAACTGTTCGGACGTTCGGTGTGGATTTTCCTCGCCGCGCTCGCCGCTCTGCTGACCGCGCTTTGTTATGGCTCGTGGCGGTTGCGGCGATGGGCTCACCCGCTCACCATCGT
>DATHXZ010000179.1:0-2335 GCA_035459405.1 Chthoniobacterales bacterium | reverse complement strand
CAAGCCGCTGCCGAGGAATAGATTTGAGGTCGGACAATGCGCGACGCTGGCCCGGCGGGCTGCAAGTGTTTCCACTTCGCGCGGTCCGAGGTGAATGCAGTGGCCGAGGATCGTCTTCGGCGTGAGCAGGCCGGCTTTGTCATACACGTCGGTGTAATCCCGGGCCGACATGTAGAGGTTGTGCACCTTCTCCAGCTCCTCACGGTTTTCGGCGAGATGCGTCTGAAGATAAGCGCCGTGTTTCCGCGCGAGCTCCGCCGCGCCGCGCATGAGCTTCTCCGCGCAGCTGACCGCAAAGCGCGGACTGAAGGCATACTCGAGTCGCCCGTCGGCCGCGCCATGCCAGCGCTGGCAAAGCCGTTCGCTTTCCGCCAGTGAAATCGAGAGCACCTTTTTCGGCTGCAGCGTGCCGTAGGAGCCGAGATCCATCATCATCTTGCCGAGAATGACGCGCAGCCCGCTTCGTTCCGCCGCTTCGAAGCCGACGTGGCAGCTGTCTTCGTAAATGGCCGCATACACGATCGCGGTCGTGGTGCCGTTGCGCGCCAGCTCGCCGAAAAACCGCGGCGCTTCCTCGCGCGCTTTCGGTCCCGTGAACTCGCGCTCGACCGGAAAGATACTTTCGCGCAACCACGGTAGCAGCTCGTTCTGGCCGCGCGCGACGACGGAGTATTGCGGCAGGTGCGTATGGCAGTCGATCAGGCCCGGGAACACTGCTGCGTTCGACCCATGGTCGATCCACCGCGTTTTCGGGCCGCGCTCGGATCGGCGCACGTCGTCATATTCGCCGATGGCTGCGATGTGGCCGCGCTCGATGATCAGGGCGCCATTCCGAAACGCGCGCAGTGAGCCGAATCCCGGCGCGTCGATGATAAAGCCGCGGATTCCGAGCAATTCGTCCATTCCGTGCGAGCGAGCACGAGATCAGAGCGGCAAGGAGCTTGCAACGGCTGATTTACCGGCGAGCGCCGCCGGTACAAAAAAGATCCGGGCAGCGCACGCTAGGAGAAACAACAAGATACGAGAAACGTGCGGCCGCCCGAATCGCCTTAACCTGTATATTGAGACAGGGCAGGCGCAGAGTTGTTCGAAGTTTTTTCTAAAATCTTAAAAAGATTTCCGCGCGTCTGTCAGAGCGCGTGTGCGGCGAAGTTATGCACAGCTATTCACAAATAGCGGCGCGCTGATTTCAGTATGTCGCGCCGCGATCGTAGCGGTCTTTGCAGCCTCAGGACGAGCGGTTTCCAACGCTGCTCGGACAAACCAGATTGCACCAGCGTTGTAGCCGGCGACGCTGTCCCCGGCTGGTCTGGCGCGTGGCTACGTCTCGGGCCAGCCGAGGATGGCATCCTCGGCTACAGGAGCAGCTCGGATTGCGTCGCAACTCCCGCTTTCGCCGCCTCTTCCTGCACCTCCTTCAGCACGGACTTCAGCTCCCATTCTTCGCACGCGCGCACGAGCGCGGGGTAGTCGGGCCGGAGCCGCAGCTCGTCGAGCGGGATCGGCAATGGCGTGTCGCAATCGAGCTCGACCATTTTGCGGTTCTGCAGGATCTGCTCCCGCGAGGCAGCGAGCTTCTCCCGACTCCGCACGCTTTTCACCTTGTCGATGTTCCCGAGCAGCGACTCGAGGCCGCCGTGTTCCTTGAGCAACGAAGCCGCGGCTTTGCGGCCGATGCCGGCGCCGGGGATGTTGTCGATCGAATCACCGGCAATCGCGAGCACATCGCCGATGATGGTCGGCGGAACATCCCACTTCGCGATCACTTCCTCCTCGCCGAGGAGCGCGTAGGTGTCCTTTGGCGACGCAAGGTCCGCCTTGGCGGTCGTGTAGACCTTCACCTTCTCGTTCACGAGCTGAAACAGGTCCTTGTCGTTCGTCGCGAGGATGACCTCATGCCCGGCGCGCCGCGCCGCGATTGCGTAGCAGCCCATCAGATCGTCCGCCTCAGTGTTCGGGAGAGAGATGTTTTTGAAGCCCATCAACCTCGTCAGCTCGTCACGAATGAAATGCAGCTGAGGCACCATCGGCAGCGGCATTTCCTTGCGTGTTTCCTTGTAGGCCGGCTGCAACTCGACTCGCTTCTGCGGCAAACCTTCGTCCCAAAACACAGCGCCCATCTCCGGCTGCAAATCCTTCAACATTCGGCGGACAGTTTTCGTGAAGCCGAGGATCGCGTTCGTCGGTTGTCCGCGCGAGTTGTTCAGCGGCGGGAGGGCAAAGAACGAGCGGTAGACGTAGTAATGGCCGTCGATGAGGAGCAGCTTCACTCCGCCACGGTAGCGAAGCGGGCACGCGGTTCATTTGGTTTTTGTGCCGCGACAATTCGCCCTGC
>DATHXZ010000178.1:0-9555 GCA_035459405.1 Chthoniobacterales bacterium | reverse complement strand
GATCGCGAGTTCATCGCCGCCGATGCTCGCATCGTCGACGCGCACAACCGTGCGATCCGGGTGCAGGTCGAGCGTGACCAGTTTGTAAGGCTTACTGACGCGGATCGCCTCCGCCACTCCTGGCAAATTCTCGAACCGCGTCGGGTCCACCGCGCCGCGATTTCCAGTGATACCGATGGCGGTGCGCGTGGCGCCGGGCATCACGTGCGAGCGCAACCCGAGATCCTCGATTACGGCGACAACATCCGCGACTTCGCGCTCGGACGCGCCGCTCTTCATGACGATCAACATGGTGATCTTTATTCGGCCAGAACTGCCGCGTTGTCAGGCAGCTTTCGCCGCCAATTTCGAGTCTTCCCGAAGCCGTTGTCGATCCCGGCCCAAGCGAAACTCCCGCTGCGACGCGCCAAAACCAAAACTGGGCAGGTGCGGAACAGTTCCTGCTATAATCTCTATAATCGGCCTCGCGAAAGTGGGGCTTCTCCTCGAGACAACAAACAGAGACATCACACAAACAAAGAGAAAACCGATTAATGAAATCCACCACTAAACACCTGACCAGACTAGCCTGCGCCGCGGCGCTATGCGCCACCACGGCGTACGGTTCCGAGCCGCTTCCATTCGCCACGCCGGCTGCCACTCCGAGTGCGACTCCGAGGCCTACCGCATCACCCGCCGCGACCCCAACTCCGGCGCCGCGCGATACCCGCGGCCAAGTAAGTCTCCGCGGCCTCTATCAAGGCCTCACACCGTCCGGCGCGACCGCCATGTTTTACATCGAGGGCAATGCCAAGCTGCAGGCCCACATTCTGGATACCGTGAACCAGGCCATCCACGTCGCCGAAGGGGAACTCACTAACGGTGCTTTTTCCCTGACCCTGTCCAACGGCGAGAATATCAGCGGCACAGCTAGTGAAGCGGGGATTGCGGTGGCGTTGAATAGAGTGCCGTTCCAAGCTTCGCGCGTGTCCATTTTTGGAGCCGACATGAAGCTCGGCGGACGCTACTTCGGTGTCGCGCACAATCCGAACGGCACGAGCCGTGTGACGCTGCAGATGGATGCCAATCGCAACGTGGTCCTGGTTCAAGAGACGGGCACCACATTGACGGGCGGTTCGGGCAAAGCCGAGCCGTCGCAGGCGGCTTCGAACCGATTCACCTTCACCCTCGATCGCGTCATCGGCGGCAACTCCCCAGTCACGGGCAGTTTCACCCTGAGCGACGGTGTCCTGGAAGGCAGCTTCACGAATCCTGCGGGAACCTTTACGTTCACCAGCCACAAGAAGGCGCTCGCCAACCGGCTCGCGAATATCTCGACCCGCGGCCTTGTAGGTCCGGGCCAGGGGCAGTTGATCGGCGGGTTCATCATCACAGGGGGACCGAAACTGGTGTTAATCCGTGCGGTCGGGCCGTCACTGGCCGCTGCAGGTGTGTCGCCCGCGTTGGCTGATCCCGCGCTGGAGTTGTTCTCTGGCTCGACGATGATCGGCTCGAACGACAACTGGAAAAACAACGAAAACGCTGCCCAGATTGTCTCGACCGGTGTCGCTCCGACGAACGATGTGGAAGCCGCGTTGCTCGTCCGTCTGGAAGAAGGCGCCTATACGCCGGTGGTCACCGGCACTGGCGATGGCAACGGCATCGCGCTGGTAGAGATCTACGAACTCGGCTCGGAGTAAGCCAACTTCGAACGGAGTTCATCGAGCCCCGCGCCGGCAACGGCGTGGGGCTTTTCCGTTGGAGAGCTGGTTCTTAGCTGGAGAATCTTCTCACCGTCCACTAAACAGCCGCATGGGTTGGACGTGGAGCGGACTCATTGGGCTGCCAAGCTCGATCCCGGCCAGTGTCTCCAGCATTCCACCCGTGAAGAATCTCGGCGATGATCTCCACGGTCTCGACAATCGTGGTGCCCGAGCGGTTGAAGAATTTGTTGCCGTCCGCGAAGGCCACTTTCCCGCCTCCGACGGCTCTCAGATCGTACCAGCCCGGCAAAGCCTCAAGCACGCATGCTTCGCGCATGCTGCGCTCAATCGAGTAGCCACACGGCGCAACGATCAGAAACTCCGGGTCGGCTTCTCGCACGGCATCCCACGAAATCGCGCGGGACATTTCGCCGTTTTCTCCAAGCAGCAGTTTCCCGTTTGCAGCCTTCACCAGCTCCGGGCCCCAGTTGCCCATTGCGAAGATCGGGTCCGTCCACTCCAACATCACGACCGTGGGCGCAGGTTTCTGCCGCACCGCGGCGCTGACGATATCAATGCGCCGCTGCATGTCGCCGATGAGATCAGCGGCAGCTGATTCGCGATCCATCGCCGCACCGATCCTGCGGATGCCGTCGTAAATACCCGCCACCGTTCCGGCGCTAAGTGCGACCACCTGGGATGCCAGAGTTCCGCAGCCCGTCCTCGCGATATCGTCCGGCGTGACTGCGCAGACGTGGCAGTGCTCCTGTGAAATCAGCAGGTCGGGTTCGAGCCGCTGAATCAAATCCGCGTCAACGTGGTAAAGCGGTTCACCGGCTCGCAGACGTCGCCGCACCTCGGCGTCGATTTCGCCGCTCGACATCTCGATATCGAAAGCCGGCCGCGTGCAGCAGGGCAACTGCTTCACCCACTCCGGGTTGTCGCACTCGTGCGAGCGACCGACCAACGCGTCGCCCGCGCCCAGGCCGCAGACGATTTCTGTGCCGCTGGCCAGCAGCGAGACGATCCGCATGGCTACGCGCGTCCGGCGACGAGCGGCTCCGGTTGTTCGCGGATCGAGCGAACAAACGTCTCCAGCAACGCAAATCCGCCGAACAGAAGGACCGCGAAGCACGCATCACCGGCGAGGCTATTGCGGAAGAACGGAATCGCCGCCGTGTAGCAGGTTAGCAATCCAGCCCACGTTTTCGGGTAGAGCGAGCCGAATGCCCAGACGGCGAAGTTTGTCGCCACGTAGAACAGCACCGAGCTGGCGAGCGTCGCACAGGCTACGTTCATGGGCGATTTGCTCCTGCGGAGCAGCATACCGATCCCCGCCGTCGCTAAGATGCATGCATAAACCATCGGCTGCGAACGCAATGCCGCCGCCCCGTATACCGTCGCCGCCAGCACGACGTCGCTCACGAGCATTGCGACGAGCGGCAACAGAAAGGCGAGTTTGCGACTGCTGAAGTATGCTCCGGCAAAGAGAGCCATCGCTGCGATCGGTGTGACGTTTGGCGGGTGCGGCAGCAGGCGAGACATCGCCGCGGCAAGCACAAATCCACTGAGCACAAGGAATCGTGTATTCATAGAAGAAGCTTCTGAGTTTACACCTGCGGGATCAGCTCCGCGAGGCCATTCACCGGCAACTGCGACCTCGGCAACAAGAGATCGGCGTAAAACCTGCCGTCGCGCGCCACGACTTCGCCGACTTCGACCGGCACCGGCTCGCGAAAGATCGGACCATCGAAAACGAACGAGTGAAACTCTCCGCGCTCGCCACACGGATCCACGCCAGCAGGTAGTTGCGCGAGGAAGTCGCCATCGTACAGCCTGCCGACGAACTCCGCGCCGAGGTGGCCTTCCGCGCATGAGATGTAAGCGCGATACCCGGTGCGAATCACTTCGTGCGCTAGCTCGGTCGTGTCCCGTTTCCAGATCGGGAACACTGCGCGCATCTCGGCGCGCGCGAGGTTCGCTTCGCGATACGCGCGGATGTCTTCGAGGAACAGATCGCCGTAGGCGAAGGTTTCGATGCCGCGGGCGCGGAACGCCGCAACCGCCGCAGCCATGATCTGCTCATAGACTTCGTTCGAGCATCCACCTGCCAAGCCGCCCGGCAGATAAACCTTCTCCAGCGGCAGACCGATCGCTTGCGCTTGCGCATCGAGCAATTCTTCCCTCACGCCGTGATGACTGATTCGGCGATATTCCTCGGAGACGCTCGTCAGCAGCGCGACGATTTCGTAATTGGAGGAACTCAGCAGCTCCTGTAGCGCGACGGCACTGTCTTTGCCGCCGCTCCACGACATCACGACCGGCGTTTTCACCGCGCACTACTCGCGGAGCGGCGGTTTTCCAACCGCCGCAGGGCGCTATAAAAGCGCCCCTCCGGAAGCTTCATTCGCGACATTTCTCGTTTAGAACCTCACCCGCAATCCACCGTACGCCGCACGGCCGAGATTCGGAAATCCGAAAACCTCTGCATACTCCTCGTCGGTGAGGTTCTCGATGCGACCGAAGACAGTAAGATTCCTGTTCACGTCGTACTCCGCAGCGAAGTTCACGACCGCGTAATCTTCGATGTCGAAGTTCGGCCGCCCGAAATTGATCTCCTCACGCGCACTTACGAATTTCGCCGCGGCCGTCGTCCGCAGTTTCCCGAACCAGAGATAAGAGGCTGACACGAACGCTTCATGGCGTGGCCGCCGCGGCAGCCGTGCCCCCGCCGGTTGTGAGATGTCTTCCTCGGAAGTCTTTTCGGCCTCGAGGTAGGTGTAGCTCGCGGTGAAGTTCAAATCGGTGAGCGGCGTGACGCGAGCTTCGAGCTCAAGGCCCTGTGTGCGCGCCGCACCGAGATTCAGCGTTTCGAAGAGCCCGTTGAAGCCGATCACGTTCGAGAGCCTGTTGTGGAAATACGTCGCGCCGAGTTGCACGCGATCTTGCAGCAAACGCTGCTCGACTCCGATATCGAAACCGCGGTTACGCTCCGGTTCCAAGTCGGGATTGTTGCCGAAGATTTTGTCCTGCGGAGTAGGTGGGCTGAAGCCTGTCGCAATGCTCGAATGCAGCCGTGTTCCAGTCGGCGCGAAGAGATAACTGCCGGCGAAGCGATACGTCCAGACGTCGCCGAATTGATTGAAATGATCGTAGCGCCCGCCTGCGACGAGATTGAGTCCGCTGAATGGCGTGACGCTCGCCTGGACAAACGCGCCGGTCTGCTCCGTCTCGTCGGTTAGCAACGTCGGGAGTGGCCCGAACGCTTGCGAGATGAACGGGCGTTGCTGCTCCGCATCGATCTCGCTGTAGAAAAAACCGGACGTGAACGTGAGCCATCTCGCGGCGCGCAGGTCGTTCTGATAATCGAGCGTGAAGCGCTTGAAGAGAGCACGCGTGGGTCCGACGAAACTCTCGCTGGGATCGTTGACCTGCCGCTCGTGATCGTAGCTAACGATCAGCTGGTGGTCCCACCATTCGACCGGCTTGAAGTCGATGCGCGGCCCGATCAGCCACCTCTCAGTCAGCAAATTGTCAAACCGGCTCGGAGTATCGATCCGGTTTGGGTTGCCCGTATCGGATAGCGAGTAGGTGAACAAGCTGCCGATGCGCAACTGCTCGTTAGGCGACCATCCGACGTTCGCGACGCCGCTCTCGTTTCGGTACTCGTTGTTCGGTCGTTCGTTCTCAGTCGTGAGGCCACTCAGCCCGACCGAGTAGTCGAACTGCTTCCAGCCGCCCTGGCTCGCGAAGGACCCGCGAAGCGTCTCGAACGAGCCGGCTTCGGCGGTGACCGAGCCGGTCGGTGTCCCGCTCCCGCGCCTCGTGAAGATCTGCACCACGCCGGCCAGCGCGCGCGGTCCATACAACGTACTCTGCGGACCACGCACGACTTCGATGCGGTCGACGTTATCGAGCGTCAGGTCGGCGAAGTTGAATAGTCCGGCGAATCCCTGATTGAGCGGGATGCCATCAAGCAACACCTGCGTGTGCTGGCTTCGCAGCCCTCGCGTGAAGAGGGAGGTCAGCTGGCCCGGCGTGCCGGTTTGGACGATTGAAAGCCCCGGCACCTCGCGCAACGCGTCCGCCACGCGGCGGACTTGCCTTTGCTCCAGCTCTTCGGCCTGGAGCACAGTGATGCTGGCCGGCGACTCGTCCTCGGGAATCGGGAGACGTGTCGCGGTGACGACGATCTCCTCAGTTTCGGTTTCAGATTCCGCTTCGTCACTGTTGTTCGTGCGAAGCGTAGATGTGGCCGCATCCTGTGCGCGGCAGATGAATGGCGTCACCGTTAATGCAACGGCAACGATGTGACTCAACCAATGTGAGCATTTCCGCATTTCGTCTCCTCCAATGTTTCGAGAGGCGGACGACATGCCTTTGCGAGAGGCGGAAGCCCACTGCTCTCATTCTTCTTTTTGCGAAGAAGTTTTGTCGCGCTGCGGCTGCAGAAGGTCGGCGGTCACAGACCGCCGCTACAGGGCACGGCACGAATGAGGTGGAGCGGGCAAATATTCTGGCTCCTGGCTTTTGGAGAAAGTTGAGAGTCTTTAGTTAAGAGTTGAGAGCCCCGCCTCGGCCTGCCGCGTTCTTCAGCCAAACGACGGCTCTCAACTCTCAACCATCAACTCTCAACTGGACTCCGCCCTTCTTCCCGCCTTCACCATTCGCCTGCGGCGAAATGATTGGCTTGTAGCGGCGGTCTATGACCGCCGTGGGAAGTCGTATCCAGTTACAGCAGCGCAACTGCTCCCGATTGTTCACGGGATTTCTCGCGCCGATCCACTGATCAAACTCGCAAAGAACTGGCGCCAGCAGTAGTCCCTTACGCCTGACGACTCAAGAGATAATTAGACACCTTCACGATGGCTTCCCCTAATCTGTTCATCACTGGCGCTGGCTAATCTCACCCTCGCCCTGCATGAAAAAATGCCGCCGCCGCGCCTTTGATTCGCCGAGGCGACTCAGCGCGCCGCCAGCGCGCCAACCACTATGCCTGCAACAGACAGTAGAAAGGTATCCAAGATTTTCCCGCGATTGATGCAGCAAAAACATTGTTGCTCAATTGCCGCATTTCGGCCCTGAGCTCGGTGGCTTGCTGAACGAACGCCTTAGAGCGGCGGTCGAGCACTTCGGTTGTGGTGCGAAAATCTTCGAAGCTCGGCGGTTCAAAGTCGTCGCGTTCGCGATCGCCGCGTGCGTGTTGTAGTTGCAGCCGCACAAGGTCGAGTACGGCCAGGATCGGATCGTCGTCCGCCATGCGATGCTTGCGCTGCCATTTAGAAATTGCCTGCGCGAGCGAATCAACAGTATTCACGCGGCGAACCTTTCCGCTGCGTGGGCGTCGATCAGGAGCAGGTCAGCGGCGAGGGTTCGAACCCTGTATCGCGCACCATCTTTTCTCGTGCGAATCGAGCGACTTACGCGCTCGCCTCTGGCGGAGGTCCGATCCAGTTCAGTAACTGAAGAGACGTTCGATGAACGCGATCTGATACGCGAGGAAGAGCCCAAATCCCACGCTGAGCACGCCATCGGCGGTTCCGAAGTAATGGGGGAACAATGTGAAGCGGCCGCTGTAGGTGATCGGCACCGCAATCGTGACGGTGATCAGCATCATACCCGCGATCGTTCCGAGACCGAAAAGCAGGAGGTAGACGAACCCCCAGATCGGACGCTGAATCAGCGGTACAACAAGGGGCGCGACGGCCGCGGACCCGGCAAGCCCATGCACGCCGCCGACGAGGGCTGAGCCGATCGCGCCGGAGTGATTCACGCAAGGCTGGAACCGCTCGAATCCCGCAAGCGACGGGCTGTCCTCCGATGTGTTGCGAAGTGCGGCATGGCTGTGAGCAGGAGTTTCGCTCGAGGTGATCGAAAGCGTCGGCGCCAGTGCACTGATCTGGCGGTTGCGCGGCGAGGAGAAGCACAAACGTGCGTTAGCTCGCTAGAAGCGCCACGTCGCGCTTACCCGCAGGGCGCGCGGCTCAGCTGCTCGAAGGTGGATGTCTTCGACCCCTTCCGCAGCTTCTCCCGGCAGGCGCGAAGCATAGAAGTATTCGATGTCGTTATCTCTCGCGTTGAAGACGTTCAATACCTGCACTGCGATCTCGACCTCCGGCTTCTTGAAGCGATAGCCGATTCGCGCATTAAAGATCAGCGAGTCACGCGATTCGACGCTGCCGTCCTCGGTCAGCGGCCGGGAGCTAAAGTAGCGGCCGCGGAGGCTGGCGAAAATCCCACTCGGCAGGTCGACGGAAACTCCTGTCGCAATGGAGAGCGGAATCGCGCCAGGTATGTTGTCTCCTTCCGCACCTGCATCGGTGAAACGCCCGCGCGCCAGAGCGACATCAGCGTCTAAGGTCAGCCACTCCACCGGCCGGTAGAAGTTGTTGAATTCAATGCCGTAACGCTCAGTCGCTCCGCTGGGTTCGACGGCGCCGGCGTCTCCGACGAACACCAGCTCGGAATCTGACTGGAGATAGAAGAACGCGATCGAGCTGACCAGTCCCGGCACGAACGAAGTCCGAACTCCTAGTTCAGCGCCACGTGAGGGAACAAGCGCGTCAGCCGGCGGGCTCGCCTCGCCTGTCGCGGGGTCGATGCCTCCGATCACGCCGCGTGCATCGTTACTGTGGAAACCGGTGCCGGCACTCAGGTAGATCTCGGTCTTCGCGAATGGGCCGAGAATCAGGCTCAGCTTCGGGCTGATAATCCCGGCGGTTTTCGCGCCCGAAGAACCGGGGTCCACGTGATTATCGACGTCGAAGTAGTAGCCATCGCCGCGCAGCCCAACGATCGACCTGAACCACTTCGTCCAAAACACTTCCGCCTGAGCGTACAAACCCGCGCTCGACTCAAGCACGTCGTCTTCGCGGATCGTTGATAGAATCTGCCTCGCTCGCGTCCGATACAGGCCGATGTCGTTCAGGAGGTCAGTGCGCGTATCGAGACCGACGGTGAAAGTCGCATCGCGGCGCAGAAGTTCCGCTTTCCAGATTTTGGTCAATGAACCGCCGAGGATGAAGCGATCGTCGGCCTGATTGTACTGGTCGCCGTTGACCGGATCGACGAGGAAGTAGGTGAAGTTCGCGAAGAGATCGAGGCTCGAGTAGATGCCGTAGACCTGAGCGTGCGTCTCAGTGCCATCACTGGTGGATTGCCGCCACTCCGCATCGATACTGTAGCGTTGCGTCTCCAGTCCTACCGTCCGGTCGATCGAGCCGAAGCGCGTGATCAAGCCTTGTTCGATCGCGCGCTGCGGAATCTGATCGGGGGAGTCACTGCGTGAGTAGCTGCCTTGTGCAGTGATGGTGAAACTGTTTTCGCCGCGCAGCGCGAAATAGCGCAGGAATGCATTGTAGCGTTGGAAGTCCTGCGCGATTTCAAACGGCCCGTCGTGATGCGTAAACTCCGCGGCGTACGTCACGGTGTCGCGGATCTGCGGCGGAGTTGCAGGGTTTGCTTCGCCATCCGAACGGAGCACAAGCGACTGGGCGATCAGTCCACGGTAATAATTGTTCTCGCCGTATTCGGCGGTGACGATGTCTCGCGGCAGCGTCTTGTAGAACCTGAACTCTGCTGCGCCCGCACCGGAGAAATCACCGATCGTAGGAAAGTATGGGCCTTTGAAGAAGTCGATGCGCTCGACCAGTTCCGGAATGATGAAGTTTGGGTCCGCCCATCCCTGCCCGTGTGCATGGGTGCGCATGTTCACCGGCAGACCGTCAGCCGCGACAGAAAAATCCGTCCCGTGGTCGAGGTTGAAGCCGCGCAGGTAATACTGGTTCGCTTTCGCCTCGCCGCTGTGTTGCGTGATCACCAGGCCAGGCACCACCTCCAGCAGTTCACCCCGGCGGAGAATCGGGCGCTGCTT
>DATHXZ010000177.1:0-7191 GCA_035459405.1 Chthoniobacterales bacterium | reverse complement strand
CGCCACTCCGCGGGCAACGCGGCTCGTCTTCTTCGGCTTAACGGGTGTTGCGACCGGCGCGTGCATCAGTGCGAGGCCAGTTGCGTTTCGGCGCGCAGTTCTTCACGCCCTGCCTTTAGGTCCTCGCGATCGGAGAGCGAGATCCCCTCGTTGTCGAAACCGCGCAGGAGCTCAAGGCGGTCGCCGTGAATGATTTCGTTACGTGCGGCACGCATACGGCTGTGTGCTGAGTAGGGCGAACACTTCCTCGCCAATTTTCCTCGCGACGACGTTGACTTTGAGCGCGGGCAACTTCTTGCCGCCAGACGTCATCCACGTCGCTAAGCTTTCCGGTGCCAAACTGTGAGTCGTCGTGCCCGATCCTGCGCGAAACGTATCTGTGATGACGGACGAGCCTGGAATTCGGAAATGCGGAGGGATATGTAACCCAATCTTTCTTGCGGCTTCATTCCGAATCGTGTTGATCACGCGTAGCTGAGGACGAGGCGCTGGAGCTTTGAAAAACTCTTTCTGAGGCGAATCGAGCGCGGCTTGTTCCGCGCTTTTTAAAATCATCCCGGCTTTCAGAAACAGCGCCGGCTGCGTATACCGCGCGACGCAAGCGTTGAGGGTCGACTCGAAGCTTGCCTCGGGGCAGAATCGGTCACGAATTCTTTCGACGGTTTCGAACGTCAAGTTCGCGTCGCGCGCCGCCTCAGCGTCGAGGTGCGGACGGAATATAGGATCGAAGAAGGCGACATCGCCTGCGATCACGTCGGTCAGACGCTCGAGCGGGTCACTCGGCTTTCGTCCAATGATCGTGCGACGGAACGGAAGCTCGTACTGGTCGGCAGCCGTGATGCAATGGACGATCTCATGCCACGCCGTGAAGAAACGGCGGTGCCGCTTCTCTCCGCGGCAGTCCACCACTGCGACCCAAGCGTATTGCTTCCCAACCCGTTGATTGAGACGGATAAGAACGCCGTACGTGTTTGCGTCGAGATCGCACTGCAGGTAAGCGAACACCATCTCTCCACGTGCCACGTACGAACCGACGATTTGGCCCAGCTCTGCGTCGGACCACACTTCATGAATCGTTAAGTTTAGCTTCTCGCAAAGAACGCGTTGCAGATCCCCGATAGTCCTGAGCGAGGAGCGGGCACTGCGCGTTAGCGTCTGAATCCGTTTGATGCAGTAGTCGCGGATGGCCGTAACCGCATCACCGCCCGACACGCCGAGTGTGTTCGCGAGACTAATGACTTTCGGCTCAAGCGCGAGGGCGTTCATTTGAGATACGGCTTCAATGCTTGGTAAAACGGCCGCCAATCAAAACTTTCCAAGTCATCTGACTTCGTGCCATTGCTGCGATGAGAGACAATCTGTCGGCGAGCGTCCAGTAGCATCATCGTTTGGTTCACCGTCAGCTGTTCATCCTTGGCCAGTTCCAACAGCGAGGCTGGTATCGTCACGTTTCGCGCCGTTACACGAGCGCCTTGTCCCGTGGTCAGGTAGTGCAGATCGACGCCGAGCGCTCCTGCGATCAGACGCAGGTAATTAACGCCGGGATTTTTTTGTTCATTGTTCTCGAGATCCGACAAGAAGCTTTTGCTGACGCCCGCCTTCTGGGCCAAGTCTTCGAGTCTCCATCCACGAGCTTCCCGGCATTCTCTCATCCGGTCGCCGAGCGTCGCCATTCGCTTCGCGATATCAGCACGAGATCGCGCCTGCAACATTTTTTCTGGAAAAAGAACTGGACTGGTTCTTGATTGAGAATAGATTCGCAATCCAGAATGAGCGACGCCAAAGGAGTTCTGACGCACTGCCGTCTCCCGAACGCGAAGTATGACACGCTTTGGGACCGCATCATCGTTCCCGCTGACACGAAGGAGCGGCTGATCGCGCAAATTCTATTGGAGTTCACCGTCCGCCGCGAAATTGATGCAGGGGCGTTGCCGCTTCACGGACTGATCTTGCTCGCTGGGCCGCCGGGCACCGGCAAGACGACCCTTGCGCGCGCCGCCGCATCGAAAGCTGGCAGTTTCCTTTCGGGCCGCAATGCCCAATTCCTTGAAGTCGAGCCGCACGGACTGACGAGCTCATCTCTCGGGAAGAGCCAGCGTGAAATGCATCAGTTCTTCAATGGCACGATTGCTGAATACGCCAAGCACGGACCACTGATTGTTTTGCTCGACGAAGTAGAAACGATGGCCGTTGATCGGCAAAAGCTCAGCCTCGAAGCAAATCCCATCGACGTGCACCGCGCGACCGATGCTGTTCTCGCCTCGTTGGATCATCTGGCAGCGGCGCACCCGGACTTGGTGTTCATCGCTACGAGCAATTTCGAAGCTGCCGTTGATGGGGCGCTCTTGTCCCGCACGGATCTAATCATCCACTTGGAAAAGCCGAGTCCCGAAGCGTGCGCCGCCATTTTGGCCGACACACTGAACGTAATGGCAGCGAAGTGGAAGAAGCTCGCGAAGCTGCCTCAGCAGCCGCATTTCAAGGATGCGGCAAAGGCTGCGCACGGACTTGACGGTCGGCAAATTCGGAAGGCGGTTCTGCAGGCGTGTGCGTGCGACAAAGAGGTCGCCATGGATCCGAATCTCCTGAAGCTCGACGACCTCATCCGCACCCTGATCAAAATGAAGAAGGAGAAGAAATGAGCACTGTTGCACGTCGCTTTACTGCCTCTCCCGCGCGCTTGTCGTCGGCGACGTGGAAGGCGATCTCTGCCTTGATATGCAAGCAGGACAACACCGCTTGTTCGGAGTTCGAGAAAGTCGCCGGCGTCGGAAGCAGCCTGATTAACGAGCGCTTCTTCGCAGAACATCCGCTGGTTCTGAAAAACAAGGGGCCGCGGCTTCGGATCTACTGTGTCTACGGTGAAAACGCAACGACCAGCGACGGAGTGAATGAGACCGAGCTGAGCTGGTCACCCACTGAGAATGAGTGGCACGCCTTTCTTCCCTGTTCGGAAGAGCAGGAGGAAGAGATGGCAGCATACATCAAAGGTAAATCCGCTAAGTTCAGCATCTACAACATCGAAAGGGGAGTGCCTGACGACGAGACCAGCGACCCTAACGACTCCGCAGCCGCGACCGCCTCCGTGAATTGGGAAGCATTCAAGAAGCTATGAGCACACATGTCGGGGTTAATACCTTCACCTATAGCGTCACCCACGTAACGGAGGAGATCATTCGTTCCCTCAAGCAGATCATCCGCGCCTCGGGCTTGAGCGTCGATGGGTTGTTGAACAGCTGGTCGGACGTCGAAAACGCCATTCACACGTGGCTGCGGTCGAAACATCTGCAACGGGTTACGCTTGAGATCTTTTATCCGGGCATCGGTACCCTCGCGGTTCGCTGGGACTTCGACATCAGCTACTCGTACGGAAGCGACGACGACGGCTCTGTCTGGGCCGACTCCGACGCAATCCGCTACGCGATTCTCAAGAGCGGATCGGTCCCTGCGCACTGCAAGTATGAATTCAAAATCCTCGCCCCCGGCGGAGCGACGGTTCCAAACTGGGGCCCCGGGAGCTACCGATCGACGTCCGGTTTTACTCAGCACAGCATCGGAAATACGATCGGCGCCAATTCGCTGGGCAGCAGCTGCTCTTATTGGAGGAAGGCATCATGATTTCCGTTGCGGAGGCTTTCGATAAGTTCAAGTCACGGCTCGAGCCTGGCGAGCGCGAGGAGCGTGATGCCATTACCCGGCGCGAGCGCGTCAAGGCTGTCCTCGAAGCTAAATTCTCTCTCGAGCGGGTGATTATAACAGGCTCTTACCGCCGCTGGACAAAAACGAAGCCCCTGCGCGATGTAGATCTCTTCTGCATCTTGAATGCGGAGAAGGAGGGCCACTATCTGAAGCAATCATCGCGCGTTCTGCTCGATGCATTCGGCGACGTGTTGCGTGACGCGTACGGCAAAGACAACGTCAAGGTCTGGGACAAGTGCGTAACGGTACGTTTCGGCGAGCCGTCGGACACGGACAACGACCGCGTCTTCAGTGTGGACGTAGTTCCGGCGTTCGACGACGGCAAGGCTTACAAGATTCCCGACGCGTACCACGCAACCGGCTGGATGCAGACGGATCCGGAAGTGCACGCGGAACTAGCTACGAAAGCGAACGCGGCGATGGACGGAAAGTGGGTCACGCTGGTCAAGATGGCCAAGAAGTGCAACGAATATCACAACAAGCCGCTCGACCCGTCGTTTCTGGCAGAGGTGATGGCGCTGAAGCTGATCGTTCCGCCGTTCTCCGGGGGTTATAAATACGAGATCAAGAGCTTCATCGCGAGCGCGGCGCAGCAGGTGGGAAGTGCCTGGCCCGACCCGGCAAAGCTCGGGCCAGCAGTTTCGGAGAACATGACGCCAGCGAAGCAAAAGGTCGCGCGAGAGACGCTGAACAAACTCAGCCGCTCGGTTGACGTGGCGATCCAGCACGAAAAGCAGGGCCGAGTCGGTGACGCGCTCGCCACGTGGCGGAACGAGGTGTTCGGGCCGTCCTTTCCCCTCTCCTGACAAGTCGAGGTCGTGTCACGCAAACACAAACCCGAGCTGCTTCGCGACGCGCTCTTCCGCCGGACTAAGCGCTTCTGGGCAGCAGCCCTCATCGCGAAGTTCTGCGTGTTCGCGCTCGGCGCCGCAATCGTGCTTCAGCCCGCGTGGGGCAAGACAACCGCACTCGGAGCATTCTTGCTGGCGGTGTTAGCGGAAGCATTGATGTGGAATTCCGATCGATGGAAGAGCGCGGCTCAGAGGCTGCACCGGAATCTCGATTTTGAAGACTCGCTCGGGTGGAAAATCTCTAACACGGAGCTTGCCGATGCGTTCGCGCGTTACTCGGGGAACCTGGAAGCCTTCGTGAGCAACCCGAAGGGTACCTACTTCGCCAGTACGGAGCCGCCGGGTGCCAAGCGTGCCATCGAGAATGTTCAAGAGTCATCGTGGTGGAGTGAACACCTGTCCGAGACAATGGGTTGGCTCTTCACCGGCTTAATCGTGCTGATTATTATCGGCTGCGTCGTCCTGTTGAATGTGAGCATCGACACGATTACGCCCGCGGTGTCTGCTGCGGCCGAAGCGGGCGGCGGAGGCAGCGCGGTCGCGGTAGTTAGTGCATCCGTCGTCAAGATTGTCACGTCATTCGTATTGTTCATTCTGACGTACGGCGTGCTACGCTATGCTGCGGGTTATTTCTCGTTCAGCCTGAAGGCGAAGAGTGTTAAGGAACGGGCCGAGGCTTTACTCGAGAATAATGCTTTGAGCGACATTCACGCGATCAAACTCTGGCAGGACTACCATCTTGCGCGGGCGGCCGCACCGCTTCTGCCGAATTGGGTGTGGCGCGTCCGCGAAAAGAAGCTGAACGAGCTTTGGCGAGAGTACCGCAACACGAATTCAACTAGCACCGCGAGCGCAGAATAGTTCCCCCGACGCGATCGCGACTGTCTCATGCGAGTGTCTATTCGAATGATTAAGCATTCGTCGCTCCCCGCAATAGGGTCGTTGTTGACCGCAGCCCGCCAGCGACAGGAACTCGGGACGCCGCAGATTGTCGCCACCGTCCCGTCGCCGCCGGAGGTTGCCTGAGTCGCCCCCGCGGCTCATGATTGCACCACGATGAAAAAATAACGCCGTTTGAACTCGCGATCGCCCAATCGCTCGTCCGCTTGATTGATTGATTCGCTGCCGCCCGGCCGCTCACCCCTGCGGGGCTACGTCTACGTCGCACCGCTTCCCGCGGGCTCCGTTCACTCGGGCGCGCTCGTTCACCTTCCAGGCTTCCCGTCTACCCGGCGGCTGCCAAGCGCGCCGTGCTCCCGCGGGCTCGATTGATTCACTCGGTGCCACTCGTTCACCTGTTCAGGCTTTCGTCTACCCGTCGGCTGCCCAGCACGCCATGTTCCCAAGCGGCTCTGTGGTCTACCCGTCACGCTGCCACGCGTGACGTGTTCTTTGGTTCGATACGCAGGCGTTACAAAGGGAAAAGTAAGAAGGCGGAAGGAGGAACTGCGGAATGTGATGCGCGGTTGCGCTTACGCTGCGTGCAGCGCGGTCAGAGTAGTTCTTTGAACTGCCCGATCGTCAGCCCGGCGTCGCGCACGATCGCGGCCATCGTGTAGGCGTCGACTGGGTTATTGCGCGGAATGACGATTTTGATCGCGCCGTTGGACATGAAGATGTGCTTGCCTTGGCGGTCGATTCGGAAGCCGGCCTTCTCCAGCGCTCGCACGGCGCGAAGGTGATTGACGCCGGGTAGTTTCGGCATCCGCTACGCGGTCACGACTTCCATCTCGCGGATTTCGCAACGCGTATCGGGTTCGCCGTAGACCTCGAGATATTCGCGAATCGCGTCTCCAATGTTGGCGATGGCGTCGTCGACATTCGCGCCTTGGGAGTGGCATCCCGGCAGTTCGGGGCAACTCACCGATACGCCTTCCTCGTGCTCGAGCAAAGTGACGTGAAATTTCCGCTTCACCTGGGAAGCGTAGGGCCCGCCGCGAACACGGTCAACGGTTCCAACTCGCGCGTTTGGACGCGCATTAAAGAGGCGAGCGGCAGACGTTTAGCGGACTGCCCCTGCGGTGGCAGATCGTGCCGCGGCAGGTGTGGGATTGGCTGAGCGACGAAGATCCCGCGCGCGTGCAGCGGGTCACGGCCGCCCTCTGGCAGATGGAAAAGCTCGACCTCGCCGAGCTGCAACGCGCGGCTAGGGCCTGAGCTTGAACAATCAGGAAAGCAGGAAGGCGGGAATGCTTCTGAACTGGTCAGGTTTCCGCTGCCGCGGCTATTGACGGGCCGGCGTGCCGGGCGGCTCCGTCGGCTGAGGCTGCACCGCTACTCTGTGAACGTAGACCAGCTCACCGCCGAGCCAGCCGGATATGACGACGACGATGTTGCCGACAACTGAAAGGGTGAACGGGATTGCGTAACTGCCGCCGACGTGCTGCATGCCGCCGTTGGTGCGCAGGTACCAGTCGGCCGCGAAAAGAATCAGCGCGAGCACATTGAACCGCGCGTGCCAGGCGGCCGTCTTCGCCACGCGCGCGTCGCGGATGCTGAAGTAATCGATGATGCCGAAGATGGCCGCGCCCACTGCGCTCACTGTGCCGGCCGCGAGCGTGTAAAACGCCACGTCGCGCCAGACCGGATTGGCAGTCGTCATCGCAATGATGTCGCTCACGAGCGAAAAACCCCAGAGGCC
>DATHXZ010000176.1:0-6266 GCA_035459405.1 Chthoniobacterales bacterium | reverse complement strand
CAGCAGACGATTACCAGGGCTGCACTCGGGAGCGCAGCGAACGTGCGGGAGACTTCGGCCGCCATCCGCCAGCGCGTCGGCAACGTGAGGCGCTGCGCGATCACAGCCGCGGCAAGGATGCCGGCGAAGTAGTAGATTCCGAAGTTAAACCAGCCGTTGTAGTAGAACATGCGGCCGTCCTGAATGCAGCCCCACAACACCGTCAGGCCGAGCGCGAGCGTGAGAAACGCTCCACACCAGGCGAGGTACTGTGCCGCGCCCGCTTGAGACCGCCGGCGATCGCCGAATCGGTGAGTGTCGCGATCGCGGTGCCCGGGAGTCCAGATACTCTGGGCGAGGGGCGTTAAGGCTACCAGAGCGGTGAACGCCCAGGCTGCGTAGATAGCGGCGTGATTCGCGAAGTAGTTCGCGACGCCCGCTCGGTCGTAACCCGCGAAGTGCCAGGCGCGAGGTTCGTATGGAGCATAGGCGCCGAACTGCAGGAAGTACAACAGCGAACGGGCGAACGTCTTTCGCTCGCCATGATGTTCCCGCAGATGTCGCAAGACCGCCGAAAAGTTGCTGTCGCTGCCGCGGACCAAATCGAGCACGAGTGGCAGCACGAACAGCGCGAGGAGGCCGAGTGCAATCAAGTGCGTGCGTGGGCAGGCACGCACTGCCGCGCTGAGCCACTGCGCCAAGCGACGTGGCCACATGGCGCGTGAGGGTTCAACCCCATGCAAGCGCCGATTGCAATTCGCGAGCAGACCGCCGTAGGCGGCCAGCGCGACTGGTGCCACGAAAAGCGGTTGTGCGACGTGCGCGTGCACGAGGAACCCACCGGCAATGACCATCAGCGGAAGTTCTTCGCCGCGACCGGCGGCGACGGAGGCCGCAGCAGTCAACAGGCAGAGCAGTAGCAAAGCGAGCGCATGCGGCGTCCACTTGCTGAACACCGCGTGCGGCCCGAGGAGCACGTCGAAAAAGGATGGAATGGCGGAAGCGCTCGTGAAGTGCACCACCGCCAAGCCGAGGCAGAGCGGCAGGAACCAGTACCGGCAGCGAACGGGCAGCCAGTGCGTGAAGACGCGCAACGCGGCGACGAGGATGCCCGTCATGAAACAGACGTGAATGAGCACCTGCGCGTTGAAAGGAGCGGGGGCGATTCCCAACAGGTCGAACAAAATCCATTCGCCGAGCGCGTGGAGATAAAAGAAAGCGGGACCCGGATGATGAAACTGCCACTGCGAGTACGATCCGTAGAGCTGCGCGAACTGCTTCGCGCGGATGATCGA
Source organism: Chthoniobacterales bacterium (assembly GCA_035459405.1). Classification (GTDB taxonomy): domain Bacteria; phylum Verrucomicrobiota; class Verrucomicrobiia; order Chthoniobacterales; family UBA10450; genus JACCTI01. The sequence goes on along the minus strand of DATHXZ010000176.1, from coordinate 4,992 downwards.
GAGCGAGTCGGCAGCCGAGTCCCACCATTCGTGATACGGCTGGTGAAAGAAAAACTGGGCGCTGTTTGCCACCAGAACCACGACGATGGCCAGCCATAGCAAAGCAGCTATCGAACGTTTCATGCTGCTGGGGAGGGGTCGCGTCGCCGGAGCATGCTACCGAAGCTGCCGATGCCCAAGGTTCTGAGTTCGTCCATCATGCGTGAGGCAAGCAGTAGCAAGCGGGTGCAGCCACAACAGACAGTGCGAGCGAGATCGCGCTGATAAAGGCCGCGGAGACGAAGCCCAAAACCGGCGCCGCACAGCCTCTTGCGTGGTTCTGATCAGCCAATCCAGAAACCATTTGCCGCGATGATTGTGCAGAGCGCGAGCAGCATCATCGAGCAGACGAGGAGCGCGTCGTACAGCCAGTCGAAGCGCGCTGAAAGCAGCCCCATCGCGGTAAACAGCGGGAAACACAGCCCCAAAGTCCGTGGTGCCTGCAGGTCGCCGCCCCACGCGCACGCGGCAGTCAGCACGATCGCAAAAGCAAGATAGGTCGCTCTCAGCTTGAGGACGAACCCAACCATGCAAAGCATCTCGGCGGCGAGAAGCGTCCCACCGAAGAGCAGCTCGTAAAACCAGGCATAACCCTCGAAGTAGGCCGACATCTTCAAGAGCGAAGCAAGCACCTCTGCCGATGTGCCCGAGACTCGAAGAAGCGCGGCGCTGTCGTCAAATCGAGTAGAACCGACCGCGACCGCAGCAACTAACGGCGCAAAGACAAGCACGAGCAGCAATGTTCTCCGGGTGAGCAGCCGGTCCCACCGGCCGCCACCCGAATTCCAGCTCTGCCGAAAAAATTCGAGCGTCAGCGGAACGACGATCCAGTATCCGAGGCTGATCGTCGCACAGAGTAACATCCCGCAGAGACAGGCGACCACCCATCTGCCTTTGGCAGCAGCCAGGAGGGAGGCGACCGCCAGCAACAGGGCGGTGGAATCAGGAACCGCGCACGAGAAGAAATAACTCGCTGGGCTGAACATCAACAACACGACAGCGAAGCGGCTGATTCGCGGGTCCTCGTACTCGAGCCGCAACAGCTGATGAAGCAACAGGCCCGCTCCAAGCAAGCAGGAATTCGCGATCACAACTCCCGCTAGTGCTAGGTCGCCGAAAACAAGGGCGCCAAGCTTGAGGAGCACCGGAAAAACCGGAAAGAACGCGTCCCCCGGCTCACCCGCCCCTAGATCGAACCAGCGTCCGGCCTGCACGTCGTCCAAATAACTCGCCGGTTCGCCTCCGCTCAGCACGCTGAGCAAACCGCCTCGTCGCCAGAACGGGCCCGGCGGAACCTGCAATCGTGAAAGCAGGATCACGCCACCGACCATTAGCCGCGACGCGACAAATGCCGCCAGCACCGCGCCTCTGCCTTTCAGAAGGGGACGGGCCGGATTTGCCGCCGGAAAGGTGGCGACCGCGACAGATTCTGGAGCCATCGGTAAGGACGCGCGTCCGTCGGACTAGGGCTGCGCGCCCTCTCGCTTGGCTTCTTCTGGCGCTTTGTCGAAGCGAAGGTCCACCACACGCATCCCCAGCCGCCGCGCATCGCCTCCGTGGCCGAACGAATTCGGCGAGGCAGCTTTGGGCATGTAAAAGTCGATGATCAGAAACGACTCAGGCGCGCGGACGAAGCCTTGCGGGATAGTCGCGGTATGGACTGTCTCGTCGCCCACTTTCCAACTGGCGATCTTGTGGGAATTGACCGCAACGTCCACTGGCTGGAAGGGGAGCAGCCCCTGGACGTTCATTCCCGCGGCTTTGACGCTCAAGCGCACCGGATATTCCGAGGCAGCCAGTCGCACGGCGAGCGATGCGCCAATGCCATCGGTCCACGTCCAGGCTCCTTCCGTTGGCGACCATCCGAGCAACTTGAAGCGTTCAGAGTCCCCGCCGGCGCCAAAATAAACGGTCATGCCATAATCACAAAAGCTCAGCCGCGGCCTCGCCTCGGCACTTTTCGCGGGATCATCTTTGCCGCAGCCCGCGCTGAGCAGCGCTACGATCGCGGCGGCGATGGTGAGAACCGCCTTGAGAAACGACCCGGGCCGGCCAGCGATCACGTTTGGCGATCCCATATCACGTGATCCAGAACCCAGTCGCCGAGAGGACGGTGGAAATCGCCAGCAGGGTGATGGAAGCCGCGAGGATCGGCTCGTAGGCCGACTTGAAGCGCGTGGCGATAAGCCCGACCACAATGTAGAGCGGAAACTCGACGCTCAGAAAGCGGGGCCATGCCTCCATGCTGCTCGCGCACCAGTACGTCGCGGTAAGCATGCCGGCAAAGACGAGATAGCTGGCGCGGATTTCGAAATAGAAGCCCGCGACCCAGAGAAGCATTGCCGTCCCCATCGTGATGAGGAATAGCGGGCGAAGAAAAGGCTGGAAACGCCCGAGTGAGGCAAACGTCTGCGCCGGCGAGGTGAAGGAGCGCCCCCACACCGCGGACGCATGGACGAACGCCAGCGGGTCGTTGAATTTGACGTAGCTGAACCACATATACCCGCCGAGCCCGAGCGGCACCAGCCCCAGCAGCAGCACGCGCGGATGAAGCAATCCCGCAAACGGGCGCGCGCGAAACTGCCGCAGGTATTCGAGAAAAAGCGGCAGCGCGATGAGAATGCCGACGTTCCGCGTAGCCGAGAGGCACATCCCGAGAACGCACGCCAGGAGCCATTGGCCTGTGATTGCACAGAAGAACGAGCCGGTCGCCAGCATTAGAAACGTTGATTCCGTGTAGGCGTGGGAGAGGAAAAACGCCGCGGGATTGAACATCAGAAGAGTCACCGCTACGCGGCTCACGCGCGGGTCTTTGTACTCGGCGCTCACCAGCGCATGAAGCAGCAGGCCTGCGGCAAGCAGGGAGACGTGAGAGACGATGAACGCCGCGATGCGCATGTCGTGGAACACGAACGAAACCAGCTTCACCAGCATCGGGAAGAACGGAAAGAACGGCATCGGTGACGGACGGACAGTGCTGAAGCTGTAGCCGTTGCGCGCGATCTCCAGATACCAAAGATCGCCATCCCATTGCCCGAGCACGCTCAGCAATCCGCCCGGATGCCACGATTCGGCGCGCACCAGGATGAGGCGGGACATCAGGATCACGGCGAAGATCAGCAGCCTCGACGCGAAATATGCCGCGAAGACCCAGCGGGCACCGTAGAGGAATTCGCCGACCACGCGTAGCCGGCGCGATACGGGAGCAGGGGCTTTCATACGCCGTCGCGCCATCGCGCTGTGCCTTCTCGCCCTGGCGGAAAGGATTTGGCTCGCACTGGCGAATCAACCTTGAACCCGCTACTGCCCGGCATCGCCCGTCGCAGCTGGCCGCGGCCTGCTGGAGATGTTCAGCTCCGCCAGCCGCACACCAAGCCGTCGCCGATCTGAGCCTATGCCCAACTGGTCGGGCGACGCCGATTTCGGCATATAAAAATCGACCACGAGCAGTGCGTCAGGTCCTGAAACGAACCTGTCTGGCACGGTGACGGTGAAGACATTTTCATCAGCGACCTGCCACCGCGCCAGCTTCTGCGAGTTCACAAAGAGATCCACCCGCTGAAATGGAAGGCGTTTCGCGACGTTCATGCCGGCCATCTTGAAGTGAAGTTGCACGACATCATCGGTCGGCGGCAAACGGATGGCCAGAGACGCCGCGATGCCATCGCTCCACGTAAAGTACGGCTCGGGCGGCGACCAGCCGGTCAGCATCAGCCGCTCGCCTTCTCCGCCACTGCCGAAGGAGATCGGCTTGTCATATTCGCACGGGGCCAGACGCGTAAGATCAGTGGCAAACTTTCTGGGTTCGACCTTTCCACAACTGCCGAGGACCAGCGAAACAGCAGCGGCGAGGGCAGCGACGACGCGGAAGGGAACAAGATCGGGCATTGACGCGGCGACGGAGCAATCAACTCAACGATCCGACAAGCGGCGAGGAAAGAATGTGAATCGTCCGCTTTGCCGGCACTGCCGCCCAACCTGCACCGGATTTCGCACACTGACGGAGCCGATCCGAATCTGAAATCGAGCAATACCACTTTCGGAATCCATCGCGGTGATTATGGTCGCACCCACCCGTATGGCAACCGTAACTTTCGCCTCCTCATTCGACCGTAGCCGGTCTGAAGGGCTTGGTTCGGCACCCAGCCGACAGTGTCCGATTGCACCCTCACCAGTTCGATGAGCGGAACCGTTGTCGTCACCGGTGCATCCGGGCACATTGGGTTTCATGTCGCGCGGGCGCTGATCGCCGGCGGGTATCGCGTCGAGCTTCTCTTGCGTTCGCGCAATGTTCTCACGGACCGGCTCGAGTGCGCCGGGGCGGTAGTTCATCTCGTCGACTTGCTCGACCCCGCCACATATCGGTCGATTCTCCAGCACGCCGCTGGCTTGTTCCACTTGGCGGCGGCGAATACGACGTCGCAGCGAGAAGCTGAGGCCACGACGAGGAGCACCGCCGGTTTGACCGAAGCAGTCATCGGCGCCGCGCTCGAGGCAGGGATTCCGAAGGTCGTTTACACCAGTTCGGTGGTCGTGCTCGGGCGGAGCCCTGATCCGCGGCGGCTGATTCGCGAAGAGGATGATACCTCATCGGCCGAAAGCCCGTACGTGCGCGGAAAATCTGCCGCAGAGCGATACTGCCGCGAGCAGAACGCCGCGGGGGCCGATATCCGCATCGTGTATCCGTCCTGGGTCGTGGGCCCCGACGACCCGAAGTTGACGCCGCCCCACAAGCTCGTCACTGATTTCGTGGCGAAAGGTCAGGCGTTCTATTTCGCTGGTGGAATCTCAATCGCGCACGTGGCGGAAGTCGCGGAGGCACACGTGGCGGCATTCGAGCGCGGGGCTGCGCGTGGCCGCTACGTGCTCGGTGGCGCCAACATGACGTTCGAGGATTTCTATCGTCTGCTCGCGCAATGCAGCGGCCGTAAGCCGCCGAAGCTGTTCCTGCCG
>DATHXZ010000175.1:0-1730 GCA_035459405.1 Chthoniobacterales bacterium | reverse complement strand
CAGCGCCATTACGAAGTGCTCGTTCGCGATCTCCTGGTGGTTGTACTGCTCGGCGACGTCCTGTGCCGCCTGTACCGCCTCCTGCATCTTCTGGGTGAATTTATCGATTCGCATCGTTCTTAAGTCTGAGACAGCGGAGCGCGTCGATCGTTCGATCTTCTTGACATATTTATGTCACAGTCGCACATTCAGCCATGCACCGGACGACCATCCGCTTGAACGAGCACTTGCTCATCGAGGTCAAGGAATACGCAGTTCGGCGTCAACTCAGCCTTACGGCCGTCATCGAGGAGGCGCTCCGCACTCATCTCGCGCGCTCTTCCGTTTCATCGGCGCCGAAGAATCGCCGCGTGAAGATCCCCACTTATGGCAAGGGCGGCACTTTACCCGGCGTTCCATCGCTTGATAGCTACAGCGAGCTTCTGGATTGGATGGAGAAGGACGTGCCGCTGGATAGACGACGCGGATGATCCTGTGCGATGTCAATGTGCTGATCTATGCGCATCGCGCCGATGCTCAGCGGCATGCACAGTTTCGCGACTGGCTCGCCGACCAGCTCACCGCCGATGCGCCGTTCGGCTTTTCGGAACTCGTCCTAAGCAGCGTCATCCGTGTGATCACAAACCCGCACGTGCACGCAGACGCGACGCCGCTCCGCGACGCGCTCGGATTTGCGGAGATGATCCGGCAGTCACCGCATGCGATTCGCGTAGAACCGGGGGGACGCCACTGGTCGATATTCTCGACTTTGTGCGGCTCCGTTCGCGCTAAAGGTAACTTGGTGACCGACTGCTACTTCGCTGCGCTCGCCATGGAACACGGTTGCGAGTGGATCAGCACCGACAAGCATTTCGCGCGCTTTCCGGGGCTGCGCTGGCGGCATCCGCTCGACTAGTTTACTAGCTTCGGCTAGGAGGAAGCGATGAAGGACGAAGCGCCGGCATCGCTATGGAGCTATGGCGACGCGGAGCCATGGCGGCAAGGACGCGCCGCGATCGTCTGGATCTCGCTGCTAGTCGTGATTGTGCAGTCGGGGTTGGTCATTTCTAGCTTCGTCGCGGGTGACGTTCGGGAGGTGATCCTGAGGGCGCTGGCAGGCTGTTTCGCTTGCTTGCTGCTGTTCCTGACGTGGATTGGCCAGAACTGGGTGCGCTGGATTGTCGCGCCATTCTTCGCGTTCTACGGCTTCCGCAGCGTGGTCTGGGGCGTCGTGTATGAGCGCGGCGCTTTGTTGCTGATCGGAATCGGCACGCTGATCGTCTTCGCGTATCTGGCACTGTCCCCGGCGGTTTACGCCTTTGCACGGCGGCAGCGTGAACGCGCGGGTCTGCTCGAGATACTGGGGGTTGGCGCCGGTTTCCTGCTTGTGATGGCCAGTCTCGCGAGCGCGCTGCTCGCGTTTCACATGTACAAGCGCAGCGTCGAGGGCGATGCGGTAGAATTCGCGCAGCTGACGTTCCGGCGCGTCTTCGTGAACCGCGACGCCGCCTTTCTCGAAACGCACAGCGGGAAGAACAGGAGACACACGACTGCGGTGCAGTTCGTGGCACGTGTGGAAGACCAGCTTGGGCAATGCGAGTCTGCTGGCCCGTTTGCGGGCAGCTTCACTGCCAAGCTCGATGGGCGCCGGCTGCGGCTCAGCGGCCGGGTGAGAACACGAGCGATGTTCGAAACCGGCGGCGCGTGGGTGCACATCGATGTTTCCGGAGCTGAGCGCGAGTGGATCGTCG
>DATHXZ010000174.1:0-1853 GCA_035459405.1 Chthoniobacterales bacterium | reverse complement strand
CCGGCAGGCCGATACGCGTCGCCGGGTCACTCGACGCAACGCGGTAGTCACACGCGAGCGTCACTTCATATCCGCCACCTGCACACGCGCCGTGAATCGCGGCGACAGTCGGCACTTTTAGCGCCGCGAGCCGATTGAAGACGCGTTGCCCTTCGGCAATGAACGCCCGCAGTTCACCTGTTTGCGCCTGCCGCAGCAGTGTCTGCAAATCGGCGCCCGCAACGAAGATTGACTTCTTGGCCGAAGTGACAATGACCCCCTTGATCGACTCCTCGCCTTCGATGAAATCGAGCTGCTCGCGAAGATCGTTGATGGCGGCGGCGTCGAAAATATTCGCGCCGGATCCAGGTCGGTCGAACGTCAGCACGCAGATCCCGTCGTCGCCAATTTCGCGGCGAACCGTTGGCCCGGAAAGAGTCGCTGTCATTCGGCTCATATTGGCGACTTTCTTCTGAATTCCAAGTGGTTGTAGCACAGCCATCCTGCCTGTGGGGCCATCGGGCGTCTCGCCCGATCGCTTGACGATGGCTTAATCGAAGGCGGCCCAAAATGACACCGGGCGGACGCCGAGTGGCCCCACAGGCGAGACGCCCGTGCTATCGTGATTGCGCCACTCACATCGCGGAGGTATAACACACAAGCTCGCCCACGAGGGTGAGAAGGGATCGCGCAGATGGTCGGCAGACTCCTACAACCGGAAATCAAAAGCATGATCGACGCGCGCAATTTCGGCGCGTTGCGCGAGCTCTTTTCCGACTGGCCGCCTGCGGATGTGGCCGAGGTGATCCTCGATATGGAGGAGCACGACCGCGTCATCATCTTCCGCGTCCTGCCGCATGAGCTCGCCGCGGATGTGTTCGAATATCTCGACGTTGATGCGCAGCAGGAGCTGCTCCGCGGGATGGCACACGAGCAGGTCGTCGCGATCCTCAATGAGATGTCGCCGGACGACCGCACTGCGCTTCTGGAGGAGTTGCCGAGCGCGGCCGCGCGGCAACTGATCCGCCTGCTCACGCCTGAGGAGCGCAGCATCGCGCAATCGTTGCTCGGGTATCCGGAGGGCAGCGTTGGCCGCCGAATGACGCCGGACTTCATCGCGGTCCACGCCGATTGGTCGATCAGGGAGGTGCTCGATTACATCCGCGAGCATGGGCAGGACTCCGAGACGCTGAACGTGATCTACGTCGTCGACGATCGCGGCAAGCTCGTCGACGACCTGCGTATCCGCGAAATTCTGCTGCAGCCGCTGGAGTCTAGAGTCAGCGATATCACGGACGGGAACTTCGTCGCCTTGAGCGTGAACGATCCCGAGCAGGACGCGGTCAACGTATTCCGAAAGTACGACCGCTCGGCGCTGCCGGTGACCGATTTAAACGGCGTGCTCGTCGGGATGGTGACGATCGACGACATGCTCGACGTCGCGGAAGAGGAAGCGACCGAAGACATCCATAAATTCGGCGGTATGGAGGCTCTCGAGGAGCCGTATATTCGCCTGCCAGTATGGAAGGTGGTGTCGAAACGCGCGCCATGGCTCATCATCCTGCTCCTCGGGGAAATGCTGACTGCGACGGCGATGGCGAGCTACGAGGAATACATCGCCCACGCGGTGGTGCTGGCAGTATTCCTTCCGCTGATTATCGCCAGCGGCGGCAACTCCGGCTCCCAAGCTTCGACGTTGATCATCCGGGCGATGGCGCTGGGCGAGGTGACGTTGCGCGATTGGTGGCGCGTGATGCGGCGGGAGTTTCAGGCGGGCCTGGCGCTCGGCGCGATCCTCGGTGTGATCGGATTCCTGCGCATCGCGATCTGGCAGGCGGTGGGTGGGCGCCTCGGCCACGAGATGTATGGACCGC
>DATHXZ010000173.1:0-2855 GCA_035459405.1 Chthoniobacterales bacterium | reverse complement strand
ACCGTCACGAACGGCTAGCCATACTCCCACGGCCCCGATTGCCGCCGCCAGCACTGCCAGCACCATTGATCGTCGCATCTGCAGTCGATTGTAGCGGCGTCGCGCATTCGCCGCCAGCCTCAGCACTGCGGGGGCGTGGTTAGCCGCGCGGGTGAAATCTGCGATGAACCGCCTTCAGCCGCTGCTGATCGACATGCGTGTAGACCTGTGTGGTCGAGATGTCGGAATGCCCAAGCATCTCTTGGATGATCCGCAGATCCGCGCCGTTGCCCAAGAGGTGAGTCGCGAAACTGTGGCGCAGCAAATGTGGGTAGATGTTGGCTTCGAGGCCAGCATGCCACGCACGTTGCTTCACGATCTGCCAAAGGCGCACCGTTGTGAGTTTCGTGCCGCGCGTGGAGAGAAAGATCTCACTGCCGGACCGCGCTTTCACGAGCTTCGGTCGCTCCGCTGAAAGATAGGCTGCGAGCGCGTCGCACGCTCTGCGGCCGACTGGCACCAGCCGCATCTTGTTCCCTTTGCCGGTCACGCGCAGGATGCGCTCATCGCTGTTGAGATTCTCCAGCCGCGCGTTCGCGAGCTCGGAGATGCGTAGTCCGCTCGCATACAGCAGCTCGATCAACGCACGGTCGCGCAGGCCCAGCGGCTGGGTCGTACTGATGCTGTCGATCAGCTGCTCGACCTGCATCTCGTTCAACGTCTCCGGCAGATATCGCTCGATGCGCGGCAGCGTCAGCGTTTCTGCCGGGTTGCGTTCGACACAGCCCTTGGCGGTCAGAAAGCGAAAGAAGATCTTCAAAGCGACAACGATCAGCTTGATCGAGGAAGCGGCCAGCCCGCCGTGCTTGCGATGCGCGAGATAGTCGGTGATCAGCGGGAGCGTCACGTCACGCACGGCAGTAATCTGCCGCGCAGTGCTGCACCAGGCGGCGAATTCCGCGAGCGAGCGCCGGGTCGACAACTGGTAATTGTCGGACAGTCCGCGCTCCGTCGCGAGGAAGCGGATGAACAAGTCGATCTCCTGCTCCATTCGCCTGCATCTTCTCAGGCGCGACGGAGCATCACAAACGCATACATCAGCGGCGCGCGACGCCTGGACTGATTGAACAACGAGGCACGCTTCGCCGTCTCATTGTTTCGTGCGGCATCTGCTCTCACCGCCCGTCGAATAACAAAGAGACATCGCGCCCGACATGGAGTGACGATTGACAACTAGAGAGTGAGTATCCGAACCTAATTTATACGATGAGCCTCGATCTGAACACGCTCCTGCAGGACTGGCCGCACGAATCCGGTTCCATCAGGGTGCGAAAGATTGTCGGACTCGACGGGCGCGAGAAACTTCAGTTGCGCATCGATCTCGGCATTCTCCAGATGGAGATGACAGGCCGCCCGGACGGCGCGCGGCCGCACAATTGCGAATCGCTTCTCCAATATCACCAGCGGCGCGCAGCGCGTTGTGAAGCGCGCGGTGATACCTACGAGCTTTCCACGGATCAGTGCAGCGAGCTGCAGCAGGAAGGCATTCAGTATTACCACCGGTACCTGAGCCTGTTTCAGATCAACGAATTTCAGGCCGTCATTCGCGACACGCAGCGTAACCTGGATCTCTTCGAATTCGTTTCCGAACACACCGATCGCGACGAGCTGGCGTGGAGCTTCCAGCAGTTCCGCCCCTACGTGCTGATGATGAACACGCGCGCCAAAGCGTCGATCATGCTTGGCGAAGGTCGCTTCAGTGACGCAATCGCCGAGATCGAGCGTGGCCGGGATGCCATCGAGGAGTTCTTCCAGAACTCGAACTTCCCGGAGATGGCGCAGAAGAGCTCCGAGATCGCATTCCTGGACGAGTGGCTCGAAGAAGTCACGGCAAAGCGCCCTCTCTCGAAACTCGAGATCATGCAGCGCGAGATGGAAGTGGCGATCGCCAGCGAACTTTACGAGCGCGCCGCTGAATTGCGGGATGCGATCAAGCTGCTGAAGATGCGCGGCAGCGCGATCTAGCGGGGCGAATCTCCGCGCCCGTCGAGCGTCGGGTGGTAACCTCCCGATCTGCGGCTAACCTCACGTCATGAGCAACCCGAGCTTTATTGAACGCAAGGAGCGCTTCGCCCGCAAGATGGCCGGAAAAGCCAGGCCGGCTGCGCGTTCCGAAAATCGTCTGCCGCCGGGACAACATCTTACGCCCGGATTCCCGGTGCTGGATCTTGGCATTCGTCCCGAGATTCCACTCGACCAGTGGCGCCTCGACGTCGGCGGGCTCGTCGAAAGCCCGAAGACATTCACGTGGGACGAATTCAACGCCATCGCGACATTCGAGGACGTGAGCGACTTCCATTGCGTCACGACGTGGAGCAAGTTCGACGTGAAGTGGTGCGGCATCGCCTTCTTCACTCTGGCCGAGATCGTCAGGCCGCGACCCGACGCGAAGCACGTTCTCTTCGGCAGCTACGACGGCTACACGACAAACGTCCGCATCGAAGATGTGATGGACGACGACGTGCTGATTGCGACGCATTACGACGACAAGCCGCTGACCCGCGAACATGGCGGCCCGGCGCGCGTCATCATCCCGAAGCTCTACGCCTGGAAAGGCGCAAAGTTCATCCGCTCGCTCGAATTCAGCGCGGAGGATAAGCTCGGCTTCTGGGAAGTCCGCGGCTACAGCAACACCGCTGATCCCTGGACGGAAGATCGCTTCTCGTCGTCCTGACGTTTGTCGCAAATCAGCGCGCTATTGCGAAGCAGCGGCGCCGCAGCGCAGATGCTGTAGCCGCGGGCGCTGCGTGGCCGCGCCTCGACGCGGCGCTGCGCGTGGCTCGAACGCCTCGACACAGCGAGGCGGCTACAGGTCT